>JANZZA010000383.1 GCA_026419655.1 Armatimonadota bacterium
TACTGGTCGCGTAGCTGCAAGTCAGCCGCCAGGCACGACTCAACCACTTGCCGGGGCGTGTAGTCCTTGACCTCGCCCTGCCAGATGGAGGGGATATACGAGTGAACGATTAGAAAATCGAAGTCCGGGCCGACGGTTGCAAGGACGCGGCGGTTCCAGACTTCTCCTGAACAGACAAGGCCGAGTTTGACCGACGGGTCCACCCGCTGCATGGCCGCACGGAAACGTTTGTACCGCTCGCCGTAATCCTCCGGGGTAAGGCGTTCCCAGCGACCAATGTGAGCGCCGTGGTCGGTCTCGTTGCCGCATTCGAACCACTTAACCTTCCACGGCTGGGGATGGCCCTCGAAAGCCCGCACGGTAGCCCAGTCCTTCCCGCCATTAGGATTCGCCCCGACCGGTGCGTTCAGGTACTCGACAATGTCGGCTGCGTCCCTTTCGTCGCCCCAGAAATCGGCAAGGGTTATCAGAGGCTCAGCACCAACAGCCTGGCACCACTGGAGGAACTCGTTAAGGCCAAACTTCTGCCACGGTCGCTCCTCAACCGGCCCCACCACGCGCTTCCAGTTGTACCTGTGAACCTCACAGCCGCCCGGCCAGCGCGCGACGGTAATGCCTGCGGCTCTGGCAAGGTCGAGGTACTCGGGGACAGGTGCGCGTGCATCCGGGTCCCAGATGCCGCCGCCGCGGTGGGAATACTCTTCCTGAAAGGTGGGCCCGCGACCATTCTGCTGGTAGGCCAGAATGTTGTTGCCGAAGACCAGCTTGTTGACCGGCCCGATGTTACGTTGCGGATCAATGGTGACGGTAGTCAAGGGCGCGGCGACGCATGGCGCCCGGGAGACGATGACCGCCGATGCAAAACCGAGTAGAATAGCCAGCAGCGGAAATGGCCGCACTCGCGATGAGGACCGGCTGAGAAGCATGCTCTGTGCACCTCCAGACCTTAGCTCGCTCGAAATCCCAGACTCTTGGCTTGAGCTGGCTGAAAGACTGCCGAAGCGTGGCCGGATTGCTGTCCTGGGCGCGACGGATGCCGGTAAGACTTCTTTTGCCTGGTGGCTGGCCGAGGAGCTTTCGTCAGCCGGGCCGGTGGTCCTTGTTGATGCGGACCTGGGACAGTCGAGGGTTGGACCTCCGGCGTGCGTTGGTTGGGTACACTACGGCACCGAGCGGGGTGAGTTTGAGTTTGTTGGGGACGTAAGTCCTGCCTCGCGGCCGGCGGCAACGATTGCGGCTGTTGCCCGAATGACTGCCCGTGCCCAGCGCCTGGTGAAGCCCCAATGGGTGATTGTGGATACGACGGGCTACGTAGACGGTCTGGGCGCCCTGCAGTTGAAGACTGCCAAGCTGCAGCTCCTCGCACCAGTCACGGTGGTTGCAATAGGGCCGCCAGGCCGCCTGGAGCATCTTCGGTGGCCGTGGCGCGGCCGGGAAGAAGTCTGCTGGCTGAAAATGGAGCCTGCCCCGTGCTGCGTACAAAAAGAGGCGGAGCGTCGGCAGGCCTGGCGGCGAGAACTCTTTGCGGCATGGCTGAACGGGGCCGATAGCAGAGAATACGAGCTTGACCACTTGGCATTGCATAACGTGCCACCTCCCAGCGTTCTCGAAAGACTTGGGCCTGAGGGGCTGAAGGGGCTCCTCGTTGGTCTCGATGACGCCCAGGGTGTCGGTCTGGGCCTGGGCCTGCTCGAGGAGTTGGATTTGTCTCACAACTACGTCCGGCTTTTGGCGCCACCCTACACTCGAGAGGCCCGGGGCCTGAGGCTCGGGAACCTTCGGCTCAATCCTGACGGTTCCCAGCGAGAGGGGAGCACACCATGGCAAAACAATTCGTAAAAGATCTTCGGCCTGGCGACCGCGTGGATGGCTGTTTCGTCGTCCGCCAGTGTCGGCTCGTGCCCTTCCGCAACAAGCCAGGCAATTTTTTAGACCTCATCCTGGCGGACCGTAGTGGCGAAGTGATAGCGCGCATGTGGGACAATGCCGAGCAGGCTGCTGAGGTCGCTGGCGTGGGAGCTGTCGTGCGTGTGCGAGGCCGCTGTGAGGAATACCAGGGGCGGCTTCAGGTTATACTCGACGCGATTAGCGTCTGCGCCGAGGGGGAGTACGATTCGGCTGACTTTCTCAGGAGTGGCAAGGCCGACCGTCAGGAGATGGTAAACCAGCTGCGGGCGGCAGTGGCAAGCCTGCGTCACCCGCATCTTCGGGCCCTGGTTGATTCTTTCTTTGGCGACGACGAGTTATTGGCCAAATTCGCGGAAGCACCCGCCTCGAAGCAGCTTCACCACGCCCATCTCGGCGGACTTATGGAACATACTCTGGGCGTAATTCGCATCCTGGAGGGTGCTGTGGAGGTCCACCCCGAATTGGACCGGGACTTGCTTATCGCCGGCGCTTTGCTACACGACATTGGAAAGGTCGAGGAACTCGAAGTGCGCGGCTCGACTATCGAATATACCGACATTGGCCGCCTGGTTGGTCACATAGTTCTTACGGACCGGATGGTGACCGAAAAAATCGCTACGCTTATGGGCTTTATAGAAGAACTTCAGGCCCGATTGACCCACCTGCTCCTCAGTCACCACGGCCAGAAGGAATATGGCGCGCCCGTGCTCCCAATGACACCTGAGGCCTGCGCGCTTCACTACGCCGATAACCTCGATGCCCACGTCCAGTATTTCAGCGAGGTC
>JANZZA010000385.1 GCA_026419655.1 Armatimonadota bacterium
CCTGCCTACCATCCCACTGGCTGCCACATCAACTTCATGAACGCCTGGAATCAGCTTTACGCCCGGCTGCCCGAGTGGCGCCTGTATCGCCACCAGGACACCCACTCCGTGGTCGCGGACGCCGGACTGGTGAAGGAACTCCTCGAAGGGAATGAGTATGTGGCGCTGGCAAAGGAGGATGTCGTGGCGGATGCAGGCGTTGTGGACAGGGAGAAGGGCGACTATCGGCTGCGGGCGGATAGCCCCCTTCGTGGTCGCGGCATCAGTATCCCGGCGGTTCTGGAAGCGCCGTATGTTCCCTGCCGCGGGCGAGAGGTGGTCACGCGCCAGTGGGCCAAGACGCTGGTTGAGGACGCACCCGGCCCGGCCGCGGCCAGACCTGTGGCTTCCTGGCCCGGCCATGCGCATTATCGCCTTCAGCCCCTGCCGCCAATCCGGCGCCTCGTAGACCTCGATGCCCAGGGACCTGGCACGCCTGGCCTCAATGAGGAGTGGGCACAAACGGGCAGTTATCCGATTTTCGATTCCAGCCGCCAGCCGGAAACTGCCGATGATTGGGAGTGGATTGTCTACCCGGATAATCGCCTGGCCGACCCAGGTTTCGATAAGCCAATCACGAGGGGTGGCCCGGATGATGGCCCAGGCCCATGGTTCACCCGCGGCGACATTCATACCTACGTGAGCATGGCCTGCGCAAATCTTTTTCCAGCGCACCAGCAGCCGATGATTACCTTTCAGCGCGTGGGCACAGTCGCGCCGGAGTGTGAGTACATACTTTTCGGCGACATGACGCTGAGCTCTGCGCACGACCAATTTGCTGCCATAGGCGAGATGTATCTGGCTGTTGGCGACGGTCTTCAGCCGTTGGGCACGCCTGCATCGGCCCGCGCGGAGCCGCGCAAGTCCCGATGCTGGAATACCTACTTCACGCGATACCGGTCGGGGAAGGCGGGCGAGGACGCCGCGGTAGGCCAGCCCTTGTATGTGGTGGTAGGCGCGCGCGTTGATGGTCCTGCCGACTTGAAGACCGAGGGGCCGGTGGCCTTTGTGCGCTGGGACGGCCTGACGCTCCTGACGGGCGAGCGGCCGTGATCACCGTCTCTTCGCGGCCGGGTACCCTACGAGCGAAAGGGCTCTCAGCCCATCCCTGCGGTCTCTTGTCTGGTGGAAGCCTTTTGAAAAGGGTTGTCCCCCAGACCCTCTTCCCAAAATCTTTGGGCTGTTTCCAGCACGCCATTGTCCTGGCTGAGTGTGCGTGCTCTAGACGTACTTGCTAGCGCGAGCAAAAGAGGCTAGCAGGTCCTGGCTGAGTGCGCGTGGACTCGACGCCAACCAGGACTAGATGTGAAGTGCCACGGCCGGCCCCGATTTGCGGATGCTTCACACGTCTGCCACCAGAGGTGGCTCGTCATGCCGGTCGGCTATCATTATCTCGACCCGCTGGGTCTCGAAGCGTATCACGCCGAAATTTGGGTCGTCGGCGCCGGCAAAGTAATTTTCCAGGACGGGCATCTCGGCCCACAGCTTCTCCTTGACCTTAGCATCGTCCACTATATGGCAAGTGCCGTACAGCGTGACGACTTCGCGGAAGCCCTCTGTCTGGAACATTAGCTGGCCCCTAGGATTGCCGCGTATCTGGTCCATCTTCCGCGAACTGGCACCGCAGGCCATGTAGATAGTCAGCGGGTCTTCAAGGACAAGGCCACCCATCCACCTCATCCGCGGGCCGCCGTCGGCGTCCACGGTTGCCAATACGAAAGGCTTTCCTTCGCTCACCACTCTCCGAGCCATGGCGATTATCTCTTCTCGAATCATACTCGTTCCCCCCTAGCTGTGCGTTTGTTAACATTTCCTGGTGCGACAGTATTTTCCTCTCGGAACTACCAGCGAGTAGCCAGCGCTGCCTGGGGGACTGTTGCAAAGGCTAGTGTTGGCTCATCCAGGGCGCGGAAAGTGTACAACACCGGACCCCCAACTTTTGACCGGCGACCGCGTCTGGGAGACGGTAAAGCGACTTTTGCGACAGTCTGCTTGGGCGCCGGGCGTGCAAGTCGGAAGTGTCAATGGGGCGGCTGAA
>JANZZA010000113.1 GCA_026419655.1 Armatimonadota bacterium
GTCCGTAGAGCCCACGGCACCGTGAAAACCGGCGGGCTGCTGTGCCCAGGCCTGCTCACGCGCGGCCAGTTTTTGGGCAGCTTCTTCCGATAGCAAGTAGCCTTCGACCTCGACAATGTGGCCGCCAGCGACGTTACTGACGGAATTGTATGTGAAGGTGATACGGACGTGCTGCACCCGCATGGTCGGAAAGAGAAAGCGTTCTCCCTCGGCGCTGGCCGGTTTCGCGTTCGCACGGTTATCAGCAAGGATGGCCCAGTTTTCGCCGTCGAGGCTGCCCTCGATAAAGTACTGGTAGTAGCGCGCGTCGCCCCAATAAGTCCACAGGTGGATGCAATTGAGGTCCCTCGGGGCCGGCAGGTGAACGGTTAGCTGGACGGGTATATTTTCGGCTGCCCAGTGGTCTCCAGGATTATCGTGGCGACCGTCAACGGCGAAATGCGGGCCCCGGTCGCTCCAGTGGGGCGATGCCGTCACCTTAGCGCCCAGAAATAAATTCTCCACGCCCATCAGCTCTGGCTCGTCAGGCTCATAAGGTTGGTGCGCTCTTATAGCAGCCACGGCAATCATGTCTCCCGTCATCACGAGCCACAACGCCAGGGTCGCTGCCCGTGCGGATTTCAGCATTGCCATCACGCCCATCTCACCTCTTGCACCGCCACGACCCTTTACAACCAAAGGAGTCTTACTGGGGGAAACCCTTTGAAAAGGGGTCTCCCCCAGACCCCCCTCCCAAACTTTTTACACTGTCAGCCAAGGCCGGCGCGTACCTGTGCTTACCCTGCCCTGCGCCGGTAGCGGTGGCCGCGTATCTCCGCCAGGGAGCAAGAGCATTTACGGGGAGGGGGTGCAGGCGCAACGCCGCTTTTTGCAGAAAGGGGCGTTCCCCATGCCTGGGGCAAACCCTTTGAAAAGGGTTCTCCCCCAGACCCTCTTGCCAAACTTTTTCTTCGTGTTTGCGCTTCGGGGACAGGCAGCGGATTGTGACTATCTGCAAGCGATGGCCGGCTGCCATCCGTTCGACTCGCGCCAGGACTGTCTACTCGCCGAC
>JANZZA010000135.1 GCA_026419655.1 Armatimonadota bacterium
CAACGAGGTCGTCGAGCAGGGCACGCCCGAAGGCGTCGAGATTGCCGCCATGCTGGCCGGCTACGTGCGCCAGCTCGACCCCACCAGGCCCGTCATCCAGGCCGCCCATCCCGGCACCAACCCCTGGGAGAACATGGATGCGAACTTTGCCCAGGTGGACGTGGCCGGATATAACTACAAGCAAGACCGCTATGGCCCCGACCACCAGCGCGTCCCCGACCGCGTCATCATCGGCACAGATAGCTTCCCCGGCCGCTGTTTCGAGGCAGTAACGGCCACCCTCGACATGCCCTAGGTCGCCGGCGATTTCGTCTGGACGGCGCTGGACTACCTTGGCGAGTCTGCCATAGGGCATACCTACTACGACGGCGAGACACCACAGTTTCAGACCTGGCCGTGGACGGCGGCTAACTGTGGCGACCTTGACCTGTGCGGTTTCCGGCGGCCGCCATCTTACTACCGCGAAATCTGCTGGCAGCTCCGGCCCATGGTGGCCTGCTTCGTGCAGGCGCCGCTGCCGCCAGGAAAGACTGCCGAGCACGTCTTCGGCTGGGGCTGGCCGGATGAGCGTCCGTCCTGGACCTGGCCCGGCCACGAGGGCAAATCGCTGACGGTGCGCGTCTATTCATCTTGTCCGCGCGTGCGGCTCCTCCTCAACGGTCGCGGCCTGGGCGAGCGAGAAACCAGCCGCGCCACGCGCTTTACGGCCGTCTACGAAGTGCCTTACGAGCCGGGCGCGCTTGTAGCCGTGGGCCTCAACGACGGCGGCGAAGAAGTGGCCCGCTGGGAACTGAAAACCGCCGGCGAGCCTGCCCAACTCCACCTGGCACCCGACAGGACATCCATCAGGGCTGACGGCCAGGACATCTGCTTTGTCACAGTAGAAGTGCTCGACGCCCACGGCAACCTCAATCCCAATGCCGATAGCCTGGTGCGATTTGAGCTAACGGGGCCGGGCAAGATAGTCGCTGTTGGCAATGGTGACCCGCGCAGCGTCGAGAGCTTCCAGCAGCTCCAGCGCAGGGCCTACCGCGGGCGGTGCCTGGTAGTGATAAGGGCTTCACGCCAACCGGGAGAAGTCGTGCTTCGCGCTGAGGCCGAAGGTCTAGCCGGCGCTAAGGCGAAAGTACAGTTAGCAAGGCCCTTCTAAGACCGGCCTTGTCCTTGTCTCCAAAAGAGGTAGGACATGCAAGAAAGCGACGTACTGCAGCGGAAAGTCTTTATCATCAATGCGGCTCTGACAGGAATGTTGCCGCAAAAGACGGATACGCCGTACGTACCATTGACGCCGGAAGAAATAGCTGAGGACGCAGCGGAAGTAGTTGAGGCGGGGACTGCAATCGTCCATCTGCACCCCCGCGATGCTGAAGGAAATCCCTCATGCGACCCAGGGCTTTTCGGCGAGGTCATTGGTGCCGTCCGCGAACGCTGCCCGGATGTGATAATCTGCGGCACGTGCAGCGGCCGCCTGGAAA
>JANZZA010000257.1 GCA_026419655.1 Armatimonadota bacterium
AAAGGATGGGACACAGAACTTCATACACTTTTGTGGCCCTTTATGCGTCAACACGGGTTTTGGTGCGGACCACCGGGGTGATTCTCAGGGCCTTACTGTTTTCTGCCTGAAACAAAATCCTGAGTAAACTGAATACTCCCGTTTGCTAGGGGAGTATTCGGTTTTCTAAGGAGACTCTTGCAAAAATCGTTTTCCCGGCCGCCAGAGGAAAATGGTGGTTAAAAGGTCAGTCGTGCCGCGTTGTGTACTTTCCTTGGTCTAGGTAAGCCGAGACCAGGTTTTGCAACAGTCTCCGAGGTGATTCTTTGCGCCTGACTCTTTCCCGCCCGAAACGAAATCCTGAGAAGACTGAATACTCCCGCTTGCCAGGCCGCGGCTTGGCTCTATGGAGAGTTCGTTCCGGCTCGCGCACAAGTGACACATATGCGCAGCTACGCTCTTTCTGGGCGCAAAGCGCTTACAAGAAGACGTTCCGCAGATTTCCAACGCACTTTCATTTGCGGTCCAGTGTAGGGACGTTGCCCGGTGCCGCGAGGCCGCGCAGGAATAAGTCCCGGCCGTAGAAGTACTGAAAAAAGACACTCTGCGGAGTCTTGTCCTGTACCTGTGCTGGGCCGCAGGCTTTTTCTTTCGTCGGCAAGATTTACTGGTTTGCGATGCAGGTTCTGGCGCCGGCACGCTGAACCACCATGTCAACTATGGTTGTCCTGGCCGTGATAGCCATGTCAGCGATACCGGGCGCGCTAAACGAGTTTGGCGGCTGGAGCGAACTTCGGGGCCAGGCCACCGGCTTTTTCCATACCGAGCAGATACAAGGTCGCTGGTGGTTGGTTGACCCGGCCGGCAGTGTTTTCTTCTCGCTGGGAGTGAACTGCGTAAGTTTTGAGCCAGACCGCATCCCTGCTACGGGCCGGGTTCCCTACGCTGAGACTTGTGAGGCCAAATACGGCTCGCGGGAGGCCTGGGCTGATGCAGCAGTCAAGTTTCTTCGCGAGCTGGGCTTCAACACAATCGGGTCCTGGTCAGGCAGCTATGTTTTCGAGCGCGGAATGCCCTACACGATAATCCTCAACATCGCGGCGCGGGCAGGCGCTAACTGGCAGTACGGCCGGGCGGCAGACTTCTTTTCTCCGGCCCTCGAGGAAGCCGCTGAGGCCGTCGCTGCTGAGGTATGCGCACCGCGTCGCGACAGCCAGCTACTCCTTGGGTATTTTCTTGACAACGAGCTTCACTGGGGGCCGGACTGGCGCGCCCGTACCACTCTCCTGGAAGAGTACCTGATGCTCCCGCCGGACGCGCCCGGTCGCCAGCGTGCCGTGGCCTTCTTGCGCGAGCGATATGCTGCGCCAGACGACCTGGCCCAGGCCTGGGGGATAGACCTGGCGGGCTGGGCCGAGCTAGGTGGTTTGACCTTCGACGGCACCAGGCGGACTACCCAGGCCGGCAAGGATGCCGAAGACTTTCTCCGCCTAGCTGCCCGGCGTTACTTCCAGGTTTGCCACGACGCCATCCGCCGTCACGACCCCAATCATTTGGTCCTCGGCTGCCGCGAGGCAATAGCTTTCGCGGCGGAGCCTGTGGCATCCAGTGCCCGCGGCCTGGTAGATGTTTTCTCGCTAAGTTACTACGTACCCGAGCCTTACGAGTTGCCGCTGCGCAAACTCCACGAGGCCTCCGGCTTGCCCTTGCTCATCAGCGAGTGGGCCTTTCGCGCGCGCGATTCCGGCCTCCCCAATACCAAGGGCGCAGGCCCCCTCGTT
>JANZZA010000266.1 GCA_026419655.1 Armatimonadota bacterium
GACATGGTGGACGCAGAGCCGGCCTGTCGCACCCGACTACCGGGGCCCATGGAGAACAGGCAAAACATACGCAAAAATGAACGCCACCGCCCCGACTTCCGATGCCCACGGGGACTGGGGTAGCATGGCGGGCTCAAGCCACGCTTGCCGCACTCGGTCGCCGCTGCTCACATGTACCGGGGTGGAAAGTAACGAGGCGACGCGGCTCAGGCTACACGTGCTGGCAGCAGCGCACAGCGGGACCAGGCGGCACACCACCGCAGACCTTGCTTTATGAGAAGCTGGCACGGCAGAGCCCGCGCGAAAAAACCCGGGAAGGGGAAGGAGTAAAAGAAAACAACTCTTTGCAGGCGACTGCCGCAAAAGTCGTTTCAGCGCTTTCCGGACGCGGTCGCGGACAACAAGATAAGAGGTGGGTCAAAGGGCTGTACCTTTTGCCGCTTTGCATAAGCCGACACCAGCTTCTGCAAGAGTCTGCTCAGGAAGTCCTTTCGGGAAAGACATCCAAGTGATTGCTGCAAGACCTGCGTCGACGTACGTGCCAGTCCGCGTGCGCTACAAGTCTGCACCTGTAAGTAATACCGCATAGTTGCGACTTAGTCGCGAAATGATGGTTTTGCAACAGTCCGTCCGGAGAAGGGCCCTTTGGAATGCTGCGGCCCGCCGAAAGACCGGGAAGGCTATCAATCGCCACGCGAGAGGATGACTCGGGCATGAGCATCTCCCGTCGCAGAAAAGGAAAGCGTTGGGGGCCTGTCGGGCCAGGGGGCGGAACTTGTGTCCAAATCCAGGGTGACCCAGGCTGACGTTATTGACGTAGTCCACACCCAATCGTCGCCCGGAGCGTCTGTGCGCAACCAAAACCGCAGGACCACGTCGCGGACCGGCCCCCACGCGCCAGGAAAGCTTGCAGGAAATACCGCAATGAGCTGCTCGCCGTGAGCATCAAAAACCTGGGGGCAGTCCAGCCACTCGCCGTGGTAGCCCCGGACTTGTGCGCCCCAGCCACCTTTCTCCGCTCTACGGCCGACAAGCCACAATGTGCCGCCGAGGATGGGATAGTCGCTCGCGACTGAGAGCTCCAGGTAGCCAGTTTCCCCTCTTGCGGCAGGCTGCCACACCGCGAACTGTTCATTCCAGACAAGCCCCGTCGCGCGCCATGGCAACCAGTCTGCAGCCGTATCCGCCCGTACCGGGCCCACGCGCAGCGTTCCCCGGCCGTCGTCAGCAAGGGATATGGCAGACTGCGGCGGCAAGTCGGCGAGGGGACCGAGCTGTCCCCCATCCCAGGACAAAGTGAC
>JANZZA010000409.1 GCA_026419655.1 Armatimonadota bacterium
GCAGGTCGTGCCTGGCGGGCGGTCCTTTCGTTGGGCTGGCCGCTATCATTTCGACATGAACACGCGCGACACCCTCTTTACTGACCTGGGCGTCTTTGCGGACTTTTCGCCCGTGCTCCCGCCTGCCTGGTTTGATACGCCATTTGTTTTCCTGGCCAATATTCAGCCCCAGTTGCAGCACGCCGTGCTGGACCAGGTCAGGGCCCCGCGCTTTGTTATGGCTGACACAATGAACCTGTGGATAGAAACGGAGCGCGAAGCACTCCTGGGCCTGTTGCGGCGAGTTGATGTGCTCCTGGTCAACGACGCGGAGCTTCGGCAACTTTCTGGCGAGCACAACCTGGCGACGGCGGCGGCGAGGGTTCTGGAAATGGGGCCGCAGTATGTCGTCGTCAAGAAAGGGGAATACGGAGCGGCGCTAGTCTGGCAGGACGGGCACTTTGCCATTCCGGCACTGCCACTTCCTGACGTTGTTGACCCGACAGGCGCGGGCGACACCTTTGCTGGCGGGATGGTGGGCATGTTGGCGTGGCTTGGAGACACAAGCGAGGCGGCACTGCGCCAGGCACTTGTCGTTGGCACGGCCGCGGCTTCTCTGTGCGTGCAGGATTTTGGCATCGAGGCGCTAAAGAGGGTCACGGTAGCCCAGCTTTACGAGCGCTATGAGACCTTGCGGGCGATAACCACCTTCGCCCCATGTCCCTTCGGTGTGTAGCCGTACTGGCCTGCGGGTAACCGGGCGCACCTGGCGAGGAAGCGAACCGCAGGCACACCGCCGATGGGCCCGGCTCATGCTGGCAGGCGCAACTCAAAGAAGGCGGGGGTGCCAATGCCTGACGTAATCTGTATGGGTGAAGCGCTGATTGACATGGTAAGCCTTGAGAAAGGCGTGAGCCTGGAACATGCTCCGGGCTTTGAGAAGGCCGCAGGAGGGGCGCCCGCTAATGTGGCTGCCGGCGTAGCCATTCTCGGCACCTCGGCTGGCTTTGTCGGCAAGGTTGGTGACGATTTTTGCGGGCAGTTCTTGCGCGAAACTCTTTATGACGCTGGCGTTGACCTTACCTGCTTCATCCTCGACCCCGCCCACCGCACCCAGCTAGCTTTCGTGACCGTTCTGGCTGACGGTTCTCCTGACTTTACCTTTTACATCGAGCGCTCGGCCGACATGACCCTGGCCGCCGAAGAGCTTGACGAAGGCTACGTGGCCGATTGCGACATTTTCCACTTCGGCTCCATAAGCCTGATCCACGAGCCGATGCGGTCGGCGACGTTTCGGGCCATCGAGGTGGCTACGCAGGCCGGTGCGCTGATAAGCTACGACCCTAATCTGCGCCCGCCGCTGTGGCCGAGCCTGGAGGTAGCCCGCCGCGAGATAACGGCTGCCATCGAGTTATGCGACGTGATGAAACTTTCCGAGACGGAGCTGGAGTTCATCACAGGCACGCAGGACCTAGCTGAAGGAGCAAAGCACCTTCTTGCGCGGGGGCCGGAATTGATCGCCGTAACCCTCGGGCCCCAGGGATGTTATTTCGACAACGGTACGGCCCGCGGCCTGGTGCCAGGGTTTGAGGTGCCCGTCGAAGAAACCACCGGCTGCGGAGATGCCTTTGTGGCGGCGATGCTGGTGGGACTGCTTGAGCACCTCCGGGCAGACGTGGAGCCTGCCGACCTTTCTCGCGACGACCTTTTCAAGCTTTTTTCGTTCGCCAATGCCGCCGGCGCCTTGACAGCCACCGGCAAAGGGGCTATACCGTCCCTGCCTCCGAGGGATGAGGTCGAAGAACTTCTCCGCGATCGAAGGCCCGAGTACTTCTCTGGGGAGTCTGCCTAGCGCTTCTCGCCGCCGGGCAACGAAGGGAAAAAGGGGTGCAAGACGATGCCGTTGGTAACAAGCTACGACGTGTTGAAGCCCGCTCTCGCTGGCGGGTATGCGGTGGGCGCTTTCAACGCCAACAACCTCGAGAGTGTCCAGGCGACAATCGAAGCCTGCGAAGAACACGAGTCACCGGTAATCTTGCAGGTTAGCCAGGGTGCTATCGGCTACGCGGGCCTCGAAGAGGCCTCGGCTATCGTCAAGATCGTGGCGGAAAAGTCCAAGATACCCGTCGTACTCCACCTGGACCACGGCACAAGCTATGAGCAGAATGTCCAGTGCCTCAGGGCCGGTTTTACCTCGCTCATGTACGACGGGTCGAAGGAACCCTATGAAGTCAACGTGGCCACCAGCGCCGATATCGCCCGAATGGTCCACGCCGTCGGGCTCCAGGTCGAGTGTGAGCTGGGCATTATTCCCAAAATCGAAGACTTTTGTACCCACGACGATCTCTTGCCGCTTATCAACGGCCAGGTGCCGGACGTTTATGCCTGCCTCACGCAGGAGCAGCTAGCGAAGCTGCGGGCGTGTTTCACCGAGCCGGATCAAGCAAAAGACTTCTGGGAGAAAACCAACTGCGACAGCCTGGCCGTTTCTATTGGCGCGATCCACGGAATGCCGGTCAAGGGGGCCCGTCTGGAATTCGACCGCCTCCAGGCCATAATGGACCGGGTGCCCATCCCGCTTGTTCTTCATGGCTCGACCGGCATCGAGTATGACGACATCAGCAGAGCCTGCGAAATGGGCGTATGCAAGGTAAACGTCGCCACCGCTCTTAGCAAAGCTTTCATTGATGGCATCAGCGAAGCTCTTAAACAGCATCCTAACGAGAAGGACTTCCGCAAGATTCTCGGCCCTGCGAAAGAGTGGATTAAACGGGAAATCGAAAAGTACTTGCCTATCTTCGGCTGCGAGGGCAAAGCATACACGGCTGGCTGGACTCCCGGGCCACAAGCGCCGAAGATCACCAAGGAATCACCGGAATAGGTTACAGAACTCGCAGGAACGCCGGTGTGGAAATTCCGTCCAAGGGAGCTGGCTGTGGCCGGCTCCCTTTTTGCTGTGCCGGCCGGGGCGAAGCAGTTAATGCGGCCGGTGGTGTGCTCCGTGAGCCGCGCACTATACCGGACAGGCCACGGACGGTGTTTGCGGTGGCTGACAGGTCTATCGCGTGCTTCCATCGCCTGCCGCGCCGCGGCAGGTGGTTGTTTGCTATCTGAGCCCTTGTTCCAGTTCGGGGCTCAGCTCGCCGCTGAAGACTTCGACGGCCGGACCCGTCATGTACACGTGGTCGTCGTCGGCCCACTCGATTTCCAGCTCGCCGCCGAGGAGCTGAACGGTGGCCTTCCGCTCAGCCCGGCCCGTCAGAGCGGCAGCCACCAGGGTCGCACACGCACCGGTACCGCAGGCGAGGGTTTCACCGGCGCCCCGTTCCCACACGCGCATTCGTATTCGCTGCGGCCCATCCACCACAGCAAACTCCACGTTAGTGCGCCGCGGAAAAGCCTCATGTTTCTCAATTCGTGGGCCAAGAGAACTTACCGGAAACTCGGCAAGGTTTGTGGCCGCGTCCAGGAAGATGACGCAATGCGGATTGCCCATGGACACGCACGTGACCGCGAAGCTTTCATCGCCTACGGCAAGGGCTTCATTGATAACGGGCTGGTCTGGCGGCTCTCCCGCCATGGGTATTTCGGCCCGGGCGAGACGCGGCGGCCCCATGTCCACCCGAACCTTCTCCACACGTCCTTCGCGGTTTACGAACAGTCTGGGCTTAATGATTCCAGCTCCTGTTTCCACTGCGAGTTCGGTCTTGGCTGTCAATCCGTGTTCGTAGACGTACTTTGCGAATCCCCGGATGCCATTGCCGCACATCTCCGCCTCGCTGCCGTCGGGGTTGAAGATGCGCATCCGGAAGTCCGCCACCTGGCTAGGCAAAATGAGGATAATCCCGTCGCCGCCCACCCCAAAGTGGCGGTCGCTGAGGACCTGTGCCAGCTTGGCCAAGTCGTATCCGGTCAGGTCCTGGCTAATCGCATCCAGATAAATGTAATCGTTACCCAGCCCGTGTAATTTGGTGAACCGCATTTGCTTTGCTCCTTCACGACGTGGGGATGCGCGTCCCGGTAAGCCGTAAGGCGGCATATGGCTAAGGGGGACGGAGCTATTGTATTGCTGGCTGGAAGGTGGGGTCAAGAAGCTGGGGAGTATTCAGTTTACTCAGGATTTTGTTTCAGGCGGGAAAGAGTATGGCCTGGAGAATCACGTTGGTGGTGTGTGCAAAACCCGGTGTTGACATATACAGGGCCGCCAAAGTGTATAAACTTGTGCGTCTCCCCTTTTGCCTGAGAGCGCATTTGCCAGGCACTGCAGAAACTTTCGCAACAGTATCCTTAGAAACCGGATACTCCCGGCGAGAGAACCTACAGTTGACTACGAGTGCAAGCGCGGTTACAATTGGCGCCAGTTGGCCCCAAGCAGTGTGAGGGGCCTTCGTCTTGTGGAATAGCCTTTGGTATGGGGATGGTGTAGTCGTCGGCTTCTGTGGATGAAGACGAGCACAGATAAGAGCAGTGACCTGTCTCGTCCGCGGCCGGGGCTTCCTAGGTCGTGGGCGGGGCGGCGAAGGAATGCCTTTTCCTGTCCTGGGATGCGGGGAAGGTACGTGCGCCGCAAGGCGTGCGGCGCTGTATGGCCAGAGGACAGCGGGGTAAAGAGAATCGTTTGGACTGCGGTGGAGGCGCCGACCAGACCGGGAGGCATTCCGGCGCGGAGACCTGACGGTCTCCAGAACGCAACTATGCAAACCAGTACGGACCCAGACCCTAGTAGACAACCGCCTGGACAACACAAGAGCTCCGGTATCCGGCAGCTCGTAGGCGGGGCTCGGAGGTGGGGCGCGGCGCGGTAGTTGGCTGACGCTGCCCTGGCTCCTGCAACCCCGCCACGTGCTGCCCGGCGGGGTTTCGCGTTTTGAAGGAGGGGGCCAGATGCAGCGCCGTCCTTATGATGAAGTCAAGGCCCGCAGCCCGAAGGATGTGGCTGCTGCTATCCGCGCAGCCACGCAGTCCAACGTGCGTGGTGCCCTGGAGGGGCTTATCTCCGGCTTTCACCCCATTGACATCGCCCTGGCGATGAATGAACTGGACCCCGACGAGCGGTCGGAGGTTTTTCGGCTCCTTACGGCCGACGAGGCCGGTGTCGTTCTCGAAGAAGTCCCGGACGAGATTGCTGCCGACCTGGCCGAGGAGACTCCGGACCAGGAGCTGGCAGAAATAATTGACGCCATGCCCCCTGACGCCGGCGCCGACGTGGTCGAGTTGCTCGACGAAGAACGAGCCCACCGTGTCCTGTCTCACATACCGCGCGAAGAGCTCGAAGAGCTTCAGCAACTACGTCAGTACGGCCCCGAGACCGCCGGCGGATTGATGCGTCCAGACGTGCTTTTTGCTCCCGAAGACCTGCATGTGTGGGAGCTTGCGGCGCACATCCGCAATACCGACGTGCCCGTGGAGCTGCTCAACTACATTTACGTGGTGGACAATGAGACGGACCGCCGTCTTGTGGGCACGGTGAGTCTGCCGCGGTTGGTAAAGGCTAACCCTGACGCTTTGCTCGGCGACATAGCCGAACGCGACATTATTACAGTCGGCCCTGACACCGCCCAGGAAGAGGTTGTGCGGCTGGTAAACCAGTACAACCTGGCGGCCCTACCAGTGGTGGACGAAAACATGCGGCTGCTGGGAATAGTCACCCACGACGACGTACTGGAAGTCGCAGTCCGTGAGGCCACCGAGGACATGCAACTGCTGGGCGGTGTCATGAGCATTACCGAGAACTATCTGCGGGCTCCCTTCCTGTCGGTATGGCGCCGCCGGGTTACCTGGCTGGCCCTGCTGTTCATTGCCGAGCTTTTCACCTTCTCAGCGCTGGCCCACTTCGAAGACAGCATCGCCAAAATAGTCGTCCTTAGCCTTTTCATCCCCTTATGCATTTCCACCGGCGGCAACTCGGGTTCTCAGGCCGCCACGCTTATCATCCGCGCCCTCGCTCTGGGGCAGGTGAAGCTTGCCGAGTGGTGGCGCGTGCTACGCCACGAAATCCTGATGGGCCTGGCCCTGGGTATCAGCCTGGGCGCGATCGCCTTTGTCCGTGCCTCGCTGACGCCTCATGACCTGCTGCGGGGGTCGGTTGAATGGTGGCAACTCGCTGCAGTTGTGTCATCGGCGGTCGCGGCGATTTGCCTGTGGGGCACTCTCGTAGGCTCCGGCTTGCCGATGCTGCTCCGCAGGCTGGGCTTTGACCCGGCCTTCGCCTCCAGTCCCTTCGTGGCAACCTTCGTGGACGTCACGGGGATCATCATTTATTTCAGCATTGCGGCGGCCATCATTCCTGGCCTGCGGTAACACCTCTTTGTCCCCATCGCGGCTGGGCGCCGCCTCCAGGCTGAGGGATCAACGTGTCATAGCCAGCCTCCAGCGAGGCCTAGCCTTGGACTAATAGCAGAAAAGGCGACGGTAATTCGTTTTTGTCCGGATCTTGATTCAGCCACCTGCCCGTCCCTACTGCGCAGCCACCTGCGGCCGCAGCAGCGGTTGAGGAGTCCATGAGCCTATCAAGGGACGCTCAAGCCCTGCGGCACATCACAGCCGGTTGCAACAGCAGCGGAGAATTGCAAGAGGGGAGCGGAGTTACCCCTTTTTTGGAAACCGTCTCCAGTAACAGGCATGCGGAGCAGCTTTTTTTGCCCCGCCGCTCGCGCGCAAACGGCATTCCCGGGAAAACCGAACAGTTTACTGAAAGGTTCTCCCGCCCTGGATGAGAAGGGGCACCTGCTCCGCCGTGGCGGCCACGAGGTCTCGTGCAAGGAGGCACATGACAATGACAGCCTCGGTCGCAGGAATTTGCCTACTCGCGTGTTTCCTGGCGGCTGGCGTAGCGACTGCTCAGCAGTGGCAGGTGGAGAATGCGTACTGGCGCGTGGCTGGTGCGGCAGCGCGGATCACTTCTATGCATGTGGACCCATCCGGCAAGGGCCGTCACGGGGCCAACATGGTGTCCAGCGCGACCCTAGGCAGCTTAGCCGAGGGCGAGCAAGTGAGCGCGGTCGTAGAAGGCCCCCGCGTAGAAGTGAAGGGCCTGCAAGCGGTCGAGGAGCGGCGCATTGACATCGAAAACGGTGGCGTGCCGGAGCTGCTGCAGCCGGGACATACCCTGGCCCAGACCTTCCGCGTTGAGGCAGGTTACATCACGCAGATCGAGGTCCTTGTACCCACCTGGGACACGACGGACTCAGACGCGACGCTCTCCCTTCGGCGGGGTGGGCCGGACGGAGAGATTGTAGCGTCCAGGCGTCTTGAAAACGTCTCCGATAATTCATGGCAGAGCCTCACCTTTGCGCCTCAGGGAGCCGGCCAGTATTACGT
>JANZZA010000378.1 GCA_026419655.1 Armatimonadota bacterium
AGGTCCACGTCGTGCCGCCGGCGACGGTCTAGCTGGGGAGGGCTGAACAGGTCGTGGACTTCTCCATCCACGCGCACCCGGGCAAAGCCCTTCCGCCGCAGCTCCGTGAAAAGGTCCATGAATTCCCCGCGACGGCCGCGCTCAAGGGGCGCCAGGATGGACGCAGTTGTGCCTCTCGGCAGGTCCAGGATGCGTGCGATAATCGCCTCGCGCGTCTGGGCGCCAATTCTTTGCCTGCAGTTGGGGCAGTGCGGCACGCCGATGCCCGCATACAGCACCCGCAGGTGGTCGTAGATTTCCGTGATGGTGGCGACAGTGGAGCGGGGGTTGTTGGAGCGGGCGGCCTGGCTCACGGCCACGGCGGGGGCTAGTCCTTCAAGGGTACGTATTTTAGGGCGCGGCAACTGGGCGAGAAACTGCCGGGCATAGGCGGACAGCGACTCCACATACCGCCGCTGACCTTCGGCAAAAAGGGTATCGAAGGCCAGGGATGACTTGCCTGACCCTGACACACCCGTGAAGACAATGAGGGCGTTTTTGGGCAGGTCCAGATTCACGCCGCGGAGATTATGCTCCCGGGCGCCGCGAATCTTAATGTATTCCTGCATTGCGCGTCTACAACCCGAAGGTGTCTGCTCAATGTGTGCGGTTTTGGTACGTTATCCTGACGCCCAAGGATTGCGTGCTGAGCACAGGGAGTCAAGCCGGCGGCGGGGAGTGCCACCACCAAGTTTCATGGGCAGCTTGCTTCAAGTTGACCATCGCAAAACCATCCTTTCACGGTGGAGGCACGCCTGCCAAATATACCTTGCAGGTGCAGACCTGTGCCGCAAACGACTGGCAGCTACGTCGAGATGAGTTTTGCGACAGTTGATCAAGGAAGACTATTGCAAAAGCTGGAGTTGGCTTATGCGGATTGAAGAAAGTGTACAAGGCCGCACGCCTGACCTTTTACCTGGGGCCGCGCCTGGGAACCCGTAAAGCGACTTTTGCGACAGTCTCCAAGGTGACTGTTGCAAAACCCGGCCGCGGGCCTGCCAGGACGCAGGAAAGTGCTCAAGGCTGTGTAACTCACCTTGTACCCGCGACTCCTTCTGGCGGCCGGGAAAACCACTTTTGCAACAGTCTACCAAGGAAACCGGGGAGCAAGCGCAGCAAGCGTCTGGAGGCACGAGTAGAGGCGCCTGCGCCTGCACCTTGTCCACAGCTAATCACGTCCCACCGCCGGGTGCGTGTGGTGGAAGCGGCACGAAAGTTTGGGAAGAGCGGCTGGGGGTAAGCGCTTTTGTAAGGTCTTTGTTAGGAAGCTGGTGTGGGCCTGGCTGAGGTGCAGAAAGTCTAGGGAGCTGTGTGCCTGCCCTTTTACTTGAGTTCACTTTGGGCGGGCGCAGAGGCGGCTTTGACCACGGTGCCCCCAGGAGGACGCCTGCAGAAGAGGTGTCCGCAGGAGAACAGCCCCCAGAAGCGAAGTCATGCGTCCCGATGAACGTTGATGGGGGTGCGAGCATGACTGGCTGTTTGTCGCTCAATGGCACGTGGGATCTTACTTACAGCGAGGATAACCCCGATTATTACTGCGGGCCGAGGTTTGAGGGTCGAAAGATGCTTGCGGCGGAGGTGCCCGCGCCCGTGCACGACGCCTTGATGGCTGCGGGCCTGCTGGAAGATCCCAATATCGGCCTGAATTCCCTTCGCGCACGGTGGGTTGAGGAAGCCTTCTGGATATACCGGCGCACTTTTGAGGCGCCAGCAGAAGCCCTTGATGCGGCTGCCTGGCTTGTTTTCGAGCGACTGGAAATGAACGCCGTCGTCTGGTTGAACGACGAAGAAATCGGCCGTCACCAGAACGCCCATCGGCCGGCGCGTTTCAATATCACCGGCAAGCTCCGTCCTGGCGAAAATCTGCTTGTCGTGCGTGTGGACAGCGGAATCTTTGCGTCGGCCGACAAGCCCGGCGCTGAGTACAACCCAAATCCACGTGACCTCATTACCAAGCGCCACTGGCACCGCAAGCCTCAGTATCAGCATGGCTGGGACTGGAACCCGCGCCTGGTGAACGTTGGCATCCTGGGCGATGTGCGCCTGGAATGGGCCACAGGCCCGCGCCTGGACCAGGTGACGGTTCTCGGCATTGTTGCAGAAGACCAGCGCTCAGCCGAAATCGCCGCCCGCGTCACTGTCGAGAACGTCACGAGCGCGCCAGTTGAAACTGTTCTCCGCTTACGAGTGCCTGAGGCTGGGATAGAGACCTCTCGGTCCATCACACTAGCCGTCGGCGAAAGTCGCCATGAGCTTAGCGCGAGAATAGACAATCCGAGGCTCTGGTGGCCTGTAAATCACGGCGAGCAGTATCTCTACCAGGTTGAGGTAGCCCTTGAGTGCGGCGAGGACGTGCAGACCGCCGACCGTGCCCTGGGCCTCCGTCGCGTCGAGATTGACCGCTCTCCGCATCCGGTGGAAGGCGAGTATTTCATTCTGCGCGTGAATAACCGGCCCATCTTCTGCAAGGGCGGCAACTGGGTGCCGCCGGATATGTTCTACAGCCGCGTGCCGGCCGAGAAATACGAAAAACTCGTTGATCTCGCCCTCGGCGCAAATTTCAACACCCTGCGCATCTGGGGCGGCGCCTGCTTTGCTCCCCAGCCCTTACTGGAAGCATGTGACCGAAAGGGTGTCCTCATCTGGCATGATTTTCTCTTTGCCTGCTCCAAATATCCCGGCGACGACCCTGCCTTTGCCGCTGAGGTACGGCGCGAAGTGACCTGGGCCGTCCGCGAAATGGCCCATCACCCGTCCCTGGTAGTATGGTGCGGGAACAACGAAATCGAGTGGGGCGACTGGGCCTGGGGCTATGATGATACTTACCGCACGCACCCGCACTATGCGCTCTTTCACCATGACCTGCCGCAGATTGTGGCCGCTGAAGACCCGTCAAAGGAGTACTGGATTAGCTCGCCCTTCTCACCTGGATATAAGCATCCTAACGACCCGACGGTGGGCGACCAGCATCCCTGGGGCGTTTCGATAATAGACCCGGGGCCGGCAGACTGGTGGAAATATCGCACCTATGTGGACCGCTTCCCAAATGAGGGCGGGGTCTTGGGCTGCTCGTCGCCTGCCACGCTGCGCCAGTTCCTGCCGGAAAACGAGCGCTACCTTCTCTCGCCGAGCTGGGACCATCACGACAATCCGCTGGCGATGCTGGGCAGCTCCCAGGGCGAGTTGGGCCGCGCCTATCAGGCCGTAAAGCTCTGGACGGGCCTGGAGCCGCTCTCTCTCGGCTGGGAAGACTACGCTTTCGTCAGCGCTCTGCTGCAGGCCGAGGGACTGAGCGAGTACATCGCTAATTATCGCCGCCGCATGTTCTCCAGCGCCTCGGCTATCTTCTGGATGTACAACGATTCCTGGCCTGTCACTCACGGGTGGACTATTGTTGACTATTATCTGCGCTATAAGCTGGCGTACCACCCGGTGCGCCGGGCATTCCAGCCGGTGACCGTGGTCGTAGCGGAAGAGGACGGCAGGGTTAAGGTTTTCGGGGTAAACGATACGCCGCAGCCATGGGCCGGGGCGGTACGCTATGGGCTGTTCACCCTTGACGGCGGCCTGCCCATGGACGAGACACAGCCCGCGGAGCTTGCTGCCAACGCCTCGACTTTGCTGGCTGACTTCAGCCGCGCCGACTGGGAAGCCCTTGGCCTTGATAATAGCGGAGCCTTCGCCGTGCTCCTGGATGCAGCCGGTGGGCTTTGCGCCCAGCACCGCCTCTTCCTGGCCCGCTTTGGCGAACTGAAATTGCTGGAGCCGCAAGTGGAGCTGAAAGTCGAAGGAAATTTCCTCAAGGCCCGAAGCGACGTCTTTGCCTGGGGCCTGTGCCTCGACGTGGACGGGGAGGCGGCTCTGCCCGACAACTGTTTTGACCTTCTGCCGGGCATAGAGTACACAATGCCATGGCCGCTGGAGGTCTCGCCGCGCGTCGTCCGCGTCGGCAACGAAATAGTCCACCTGCGTCAGCGCTCGTGAGAAACCCTTTGGGCGAGGGTCTCGATTCCGGCATAGCTGGCAGAGCATGGGAGGTGCTGGGA
>JANZZA010000467.1 GCA_026419655.1 Armatimonadota bacterium
ATTTCGTCAAAGCCGTCGGGAAGAGCATTGCCGTCGGTCTGCATGCAGTAAAACAGCATTTTGTAGCCTCGCTCGGTCGGGTCGAAAAGCGGCCGGACCCAGAAGGCGACAGCACCGCGCGGCGCGACCGGCCCCCAGAGGTCTTCACCCGGCGGCAAAGCCACGTAACCTTCACTGGTATCAATGAAACCGCCAGAAAGGGCGGCTCCCTCGCGCAGCTCGGCGTCGTTGCCAAAGCCGCTCCAGTCGCGCAGGAGGCCATCGGGGGCTTGGCGCTGGCCGGCGGCGTAGGCAGCAATAATGCGCGCCGGGGCCTCGGCGGCCCAGACCGGCGACGGACATGTTCCGCTAACTATCGCACCAAAGCACAACAAAGCGACGAAAAATACCCCTCTCGCTCCGACGTGCCTGCGTCGTCCGGCTGCTCTCATAGCCCGACTCACCCAGTGCAAGCGGTTCAGTCTATCCCTTCGCGGTGCCAACACAAGGCCACCTATCGCAAACACCAACACCGCGGACGGGAGCAAACAAAACCCTTGTACAAGCCCAGGAGACTTTCGGCCTTTCTGCAGCCTCACCTGCAGGGGCTGGCAGATCCCGTAACGCCGAAGGTTTTTGCGTCGCCGAGCAGAAACAAGGGCGCTGACAATGTTACTAGGTTCCCTCGCGTCAGTGAGGAAAACATATTGAAACGCTCCACTCGGAGGCAAAGGACTTGGCAGTAGTCGAGCAGCAGAAACTACCCGCCACCCCTGAACAGGTGTCAACAATAGAGGGGGTCACTTTTCGCGCTCTGGCCTGGTCGCTGCTGTGGCTTGTGGTTTCATGCGTCTGGGTCAAGCACGCCGGCCTCCTCGCTCTGGGCACACAGGTAGACGAAAGCGTGCCAGTGATTCCGGCGGTCATGGCGGTGCTGTTCCTGACGCTGATAGCCCCGTTGCTGCGCCGGCTGCCCAGGATTTTCCACATGAGCCAGCAGCAGGTCATGCTGGTGTACATGTTCCTGTGCATAGCGGTAACGATGCCGTCAGTGGGCGTTATCCGCATGTTATTCCCGGAAATCACTGTGCTTTTTTACTTCGCGACGCCGGAAAACGACTTTGCCCGGTTCCAGCAGTACATTCCTAACTGGATGGCCCCCAGAGACCTGGAAGTCATCCGGCAGATGTACGAGGGATCGTCCACCGAGACCGTGCCGCTGGGCCCTTGGCTGCTGCCGCTGACGATGTGGACTCTATTTTTCCTGGCCACTTTCGTCGCGATGCTGTGCACGATAACGCTGTTTCGGCGGCAGTGGTGCGACAAGGAGCGGCTGACCTTCCCCATTGTGCAGATGATGCTGGATATGTCGGACCAGACAGGGCGGCGACTGGTCGGGGGATTTTTCCGCAACCCGCTGATGTGGACGGGCTTTGGGCTGTCGGCCATTTACAACGCCCTCAACATCCTCAACGCCTGGAACCCGGCCGTGCCATGCATGGGCAAGTTTTACGACCTTGGGCGGCTGTTTACTGAGCGGCCATGGTCGGCCATCAACCCTCTCTCCATAGCTTGGCGTCCTGAAAACATAGGCCTCGGCTACCTGGTCTCAACGGAAATAACCTTTTCGGTATGGTTTTTCTTTCTTCTGCTGCGCGTGAGCAACGTTATGGCGGTCACCGCAGGCTATGAGATTGGTGGTTTTCCCTTTGACCAGGAGCAGGCGGCAGGAGCCTACCTGGCACTGGGCCTGTTCTTCATCTGGGTGGCACGCGAGCAGCTACGGGATGCATTTTCCAAAGCTTTCTCGCGGCGCAGGGAAGTGGACGACCAGGACGAGCCTATCCCCTATCGTGCGGCGGTATTGGGACTGCTTGTCGGCTTGGGCGGCATGATGCTGTTTGCGGTCAAGGCGGGGATGTGGGTCTGGACAGCGGCGGTGTACTTTGGGCTTTTCTTGCTATTCGCGGTTGTATACTCGCGTGCCCGGGCTGAAGCCGGGGCGGCCATGGTGTGGTCCTTCCCCTTCTATCAGCACAAGCGCATGATGCTCAACGTCCTTGGCTCGCGGGCTTACGTTGCCGGTGAGAACTACGCTAACCTGACCATTTTCTCGACCCTGATGATGCTCTCGCGAGGCTTTTATCAGTCCACTATGGCCTATCAGCTCGAAAGCGAAAAGATAGCCAGCGAGACTGGCATAAAGCCCAGGCATGTCCCGTGGTGGCTTGTGGCAGCCATGCTACTGGGCATTATCGGCGCCTACTGGATACATTTGACGGCCTACTATACTCACGGCGCAAACATCCTCGAGGGTGGAACTACGGAGGGCGGATATCGCACAATCCTGGCACGGCAGGAATTCGAGGAGCTGGCCAGTTTCGTGAAGGCACCTAAAGCCCCAGACCTGCAGCGGACGGCCGCGGCGGGTGTCGGGCTGGCCGTGGTGGCGGCCCTGGTAATCATACGGAGTTTCCTGCTGCGCTTCCCGCTGCATCCACTGGGATTCGCCATGGCAGCTTCCTACGGGCACCCAATCTGGGGGCCGTTTCTTATCGTGTGGCTGATCAAGTCGGCGGTATTGCGGCTAGGCGGAATGAGATTATACCGACAGTTGATACCGTTCTTCCTGGGCCTGGTGATAGGACACTATTTCGTGGCCGGCGGGATTTGGGGCTGGCTGAGCCTGTTCAACGAGATGTACCGGCGCTATGGAGTGTGGTTTGGATAATAGCGGCTTTCTTCCGCGGCAAACCCAGAAGTCTTGTAGAAGTTGAGCAATGCGCTCCCGGACGCCACGGCCGTGGGGCCAGGGGATCTAGGCGAAAAGCACCGAATACGGTCTCAAAAAGAATGTGGGCCGCGCCCACAGAAAGGTCCTAAAAGTCTGTAACCTCGGTCCTGGCAGGCGCTTGCCAGCGCCGAGGGGAGGGTTTACGACAGCCTCCGGATGGAATAAAAGGTTCAGCAGGTGAAGGGCGTGAAGAGATGGTAATCAGGCCTTGTGTTGTTTTGCTTCTCGCCTTGGGGAGCGCCGGGGCATGGACTTTTGCTGCACGGCCGGTGTCCTATGAGACGATAGACGAGGCTCTCGACCTGGGCCGCGTGCGCAAAAATGTCGAGTATTTCGCCAGTCTGGGAAGCCGCGTGTCGGGGTATCCGGGCAACGAGGCAGCAGCAGAGTACATTCTCGCCAGGTTCAAGGCCCTTGGCCTGGAGACCTACGTGCAGGAATTCGACATGCCAACGCCCCTGGATGAGGGCTGCACGCTAGAGGTGGGCGGGAAGCAGTTTGAGGTTGGTGCCCTGTGGCCCAATCTTGTACGGACATGCCAAGTGCCTCCCGAAGGCCTTACAGGGCCGCTCATCTACGTTGGGAAAGGCGACCTAACGGACTTCGATGGCAAGCCTGTGGAAAACGCCATCGTGCTAATGGATTTTAATACGGGGCAAAACTGGCTAAATGCCCCGCTCCTGGGTGCGGCAGCCGTAGTGTTTCTCCAACCACCCACCACTACACGCGGCGAAGCGGAGACTAAATTTCTTCAGTGTCCGGTGAGCGTACCGCGGTTTTATGCCCGGGGTGACGCGGTGGCGCAACTACTGGCCCTAGCCGCATCGGGCACGCCGGCGGCGACCATCCGCAGTAGGGTGTCGTGGGTTAATCGCACCAACCGTAACATCCTTGGCATCCTGCGTGGAGCCGACGCGGAGCTTTCTAAAGAAGCTTTAATCTTCTCGGCTTTCTACGATTCAATCTCTGTAGTTCCGCGATGGGCACCAGGGGCAGAAAGTGCGTCGGGCATAGCGGCCCTGCTGGAGCTTGCGCGTCTGTACTCCGCCCACCGACCAGCCCGAAGTATCGTTTTTCTGGCCACAAGTGGACATTTCGAGGCTCTGGCTGGCGCGCGGGAATTTGTCCGGCTATGGGGCCAGGAGCCGCGACGCGAGCGCGAACGCAACAAGCGACTGCGTCAGCTTGAGCGTGCCCTGGCCGACCTGCAGGCCGACAAGACTGCTATAGACCGCGAGCTGGCAGCTCTGGCCCGAAAGGAAGCCGACCTCCGCTCCCGGGGAATGAGCCTGCCAGCCCACGAGCGTGTCATACACATCGGCCAGCTAGAGCTTACGCCCGAGCAGGGCCGGCAACGCAAAGCCCGCGACGACAGGGATATCGCTCGCCTGCGCTCGTACATCGAAATCTGGAACCGGCTCAACCAGTTTGACCGGATTCACCTTTTCGTGGGCCTGGACCTGTCTTCTCACTCGCCCCAACTGGGCATATTCTCGTGCGGCTGGTACTTCAACCAGAGCCACCTGTTGCGGTTCTACTCGCCCCTGGGGAAGAGCATGGCCGACTGGGCGGAGCAGGCCGCTGAGCAACTGGGCCTCGACGCCAGCAGGTGTTTCGCTGACGGCATCAACCCCATCAAGGGCCGCGAGTGGTACACCTTTTTCCCCGGCAAGGTAGCCTTTGACCACGAGATGATGATTCGTGGCGGGCGGCCTGGCGTAACCCTGGCGACAGCCAACGACTCGCGCAACCTGGTAGATACGCCTCTGGACACTCCCGACCAGATGGACTGGGAAGCTCTGGGACAGCAGGTGCGCCTTTCAGCTTGCCTGCTCTACGAGATGGCAAACGCGCCGGACCTGCGCCAGGAAGCCCTCAAGCGCGTGGAAGCGCTAAAGAAAATGTGCGACTTGATTGACGTGCGCGGCAGCGTCCTGGAATTTCGCCGGCGCCAGAGCTTCGTGCCAAATACGCCCGTGCCGCACGCCCTGGTGATTGTTCAGGGCACCTCGCGCATCATGATGGGCGTACACACCACAGTGCTGGCGATGGCCAATGAGTCCAGCGAGTTTGAGCTGGCTGGCGAAATGCAAAGCATGTCTGGCCTGCTGGAGGCTTATCGGTTTGACGAGACAGGGCGCATTATTTACGCGCCCGACCGAGGCGCTGACGGGGACAAGAAATATCCCAGGGACGTCTATGGCCGGGCAGGCTTGCGCCGACCGGTAATCGTCTTTCCATGTGTGGCAACAGACATCTATGACCTCGTAGACGAGAGGTACTTCCAGACTTTGCGGCAGCTTTACGTATATGACGCCCGCGACTACGCCGAGCCAATGTCCTTTGGCTATTCATTGGGAAAGACGGGCGTCCAGTCGGAATTTCCATCTTATGTGGAGCCGTGCGCCGTCATCTATTCACAGCCGGACGTACAGCTTCAGGTCACGATGAGCATGGGGCTGCTCGGCGTCCGGCTAGTGCTCATCAACGCTACCGAGAAGCGCCCGACCGGCGAAGGTTTCCCGGCCGCCGAAACGCCCACCATTGCGATGACTTCCCTCAAGGTCGCCAGCGACATGTGGCTGCTGGACGAAAGCCGCCTGGAAAAGTTGCGGCGGAACGGGATACGTAACCGCCGCCTGGATGAGCTGCACGATGCGGCGCGGGCTTCCCTGGACGCCGCGAGAGAAGCCCTCCAGGCCCGCCAGTACTCCAGGGCCGTCGCTGCTGCCCGCCATGCCTGGGGCTATGAATCGCGCGCTTACCCGGATGTCCAGCGCACTGCCATTGACGTAATCAAAGGAGTGCTTTTCTACCTTGCTCTGCTGCTGCCCTTTGCATTCTTCGCCGAACGGCTCTTCATTCACTCGCGCACCGTCATAGGACTTATCCTGGGCACGGTCGGCATGTTCCTTGTGGTATTTATCGCCCTGTACTTCGTCCACCCGGCCTTCGCGCTCACCACGGCTCCACCAATAATTCTCCTCTCCTTCATCATTATGGCTCTTGCCGTGCTGGTCATTGCAATAGTGACAGCAAAGTTCAACGCGGAGCTTAAGCAAATGAAGCAGGCAAGAGGCGGAGTGCACGAAGCGGACGTCGGACGGCTCTCCGCTCTTAGTGCGGCCTTCAACCTGGGCGTCGCTAACATGCGGCGCAGAAAGACCCGCACCGGCCTGACCGCCGCCACCATCGTGCTGCTTACCTTCACTGTGCTGAGCTTTTCTTCGGTCAAGTCGTACCTGCGGCTCAACCAGGTCCGGCTTACGCGCCCACCAGCCTATCAGGGCGTGCTGCTGCGCGACCGCGGGTGGCTCTCCCTCGAAGAGCCTACCACCTATATCGTGGAGAATGAGTACGGTCGCACCGCCACCATTGCTCCGCGGGCATGGTTTATCAGCTCCGACCTGCGAAAGGAATTGACAATAGACGTGGCGTCCGCGGCCGACCCAACGAAGACCTACTCGGTAAACGTGCTGCTCGGCCTCACACCCCAGGAGCGGCACGTGATGCCGGTCCAGGAGGCCCTGGTTGCCGGCAGATGGCTGGAGTCGGGAGAGCGTCACAGTGCAGTAATACCCGAGTCAGCGGCAGCCGCTTTGGGGATTGGCCCACAAAACATCGGCTCGGCGGAAATCCGTCTGTTCGGCACCCGCTACCGGGTAGTGGGCATCCTCGACGAGAGCCGTTTCCGAAACTTGCAGGACCTCGACGGGGAGACCATGACGCCCGTCAACTACTCGATGCTGCGGCCCGAGATTCTCAAGCAGATAGAGGAAATGGCCAAGCAACGAGAGCAGCTCGGGACATCCACGGCCGGGTCGTTGCTGCAGGAATACGTCCATTATGCACCAGACCGGTGCATCGTCCTGCCGTACGAGAGGGTACTGGAGCTTGGCGGGACGCTGCGCTCGATAGCCGTGCGGTTTGCGGACGGGCAGGCAGCGGCTGAAGCCGTTGGCCGAATGATGAAGCGATTTGCCCTCACCATCTACGCAGGCCTCGGCCGGGACACGTATCTGTTCAGTTCTGTGGGGATGACTGCATTGACGGGCCTGGAGAACCTGATCATCCCAATAGTTATTGCCGCGCTCATTGTGTTGAACACCATGCTTGGGGCCGTCCACGAGCGCGTGAAGGAGATTGGGATATATAGCTCGCTGGGCCTGGCGCCAGCGCATGTTTCAATGCTTTTCCTGGCCGAGGCAGCCGTCTTCGCCAATTTAGGGGCCATCGTAGGCTACCTGATGGGCCAGACGCTGGCAAAGATTCTTGCTACCACAGGTCACCTGGCCGGCCTGGAACTGAACTACTCTTCGACCTCTGCGGTGGCCGTCACAGCTCTGGTTGTGGCAATTGTGCTGCTGAGCACTGTGTACCCGTCGCGTCGGGCCTCGCAGATTGCCGCGCCCGCCATGGAGCGCAAGTGGTCCCTGCCACAGCCCGAAGGCGACGTGATGGTGCTGCGGCTGCCCTTTACGGTGACGGGCCGGGACGCCTGGGGCGTGGCGGAGTTTATGCGGGAGTTTTTTGAGGAATACGTGGGCTTCGCTGGCGGAGAGTTTGTGGCCGATGATGTGCGGGTGGAAAGCCTGCTGACAGACCGCGGCGAAGGCGTAGCGGTGCGATTGCGAATGTGGCTGGCGCCCTACGACCTTGGAGTGAGCCAGAACTTTGAGATGACCTGCACGCCCACACCCGACGAGGACATCTACGAGATAACTATTCGCCTGGAGCGCCTCTCCGGCGACATGACGTCCTGGCGCAAAACAAATACGCTTTTCATGGCCTCCATCCGCAAGCAGTTCCTTATCTGGCGAACAGTGCCAGTCGGGGAAAAGGCAGCCTACGCTGACCGGGCTGAGGAACTACTCAAGGGAGCCAAGAGCCTGGCATAACTAACACCCGCCTCCGCCTGGCTTGCGGCAGCAACCAGGCCTCTTAAAGTGGCAGCAGCCGCTCTCTTCCGCCCAAGCCCGTCACGCGCCGCAGCTATCATCGCTTGCAGAGTCAACCAAGGCCGCACGCCGCTTGCGCCCGCGCTACTAAGCTCAGGCGAGCCAGCATCCCCTACCCGTCCACCACTCTCCATAAGCCCTGACCCGCCACGACAGCAGTAGAGAGTACAGTCTCTTTTTGATCACTGTGTAAAGCTCGGCCCGAAGCAGCTTCCGGTCCGTTCACATCACAGGTCTGGTCCCGCAACCTATACCGCACAGAGCGACTGAGCCGCGAAACGAGCACTCTCCAGCGGTCACTTCACTATAGTGTGCAAGCCGAGTGACCTGGCCTCGATGAGGCGCCGCAGCCAGACATACGTGGAAAAAGACGCTGTTAGACGTTCCAGGGCGTGAGGAGGCAAAGCCGATGCGGCGCGCAAGGTTCGCAGGAGGGATAGTGGTTGTGGCGGTGACAGCGACGGCCAGCACACCCTGTGCCGTACTGTGCGCCCGCC
>JANZZA010000547.1 GCA_026419655.1 Armatimonadota bacterium
GCGGGTGTGAGAAGGACTATCCATCCTGCCTCGCCGGTAACGGGGTTGACCCGCGCGCGGATGACCGCGCCCGGGCCGAGCATGTCGGGCGGCGCGGGCTTGCCCCCGGCATCCACCAGCGTCGCCATGTCCATCAAACGAAGGGCCGTCCCATCCTCCAGCAGCACGGTCCCGCCTTCGGACTGCTGGACGGTTCCTTCCACCTGTTTGTACTCGCCCGCCAGGGTTCTGACCTGGTCGTTTTCGTCCAGCACCGCCACCACCCAGTCGCCGAGGCGCAGGTCTCCGACTGTGGCCTGCTGGAGAGCGCCGCCGGTCCGCCGGAGCGTGATTTTTGCGGTGGCGGGAACGGCAAGGGCATGGTAGCGGGAAGTTGTCGTTTCGAAGATAACTATCGCCCGAGGCGGCCCGGAGAGGATTTGCGTTAATGTGCCGGCAATTCGCCTGCCCTGCGGGACGAAGGACAGAGTAGCCGTCTCCGTGGCTGGGTCCCAGCTCAATTCTCCGCCAAAGACTTCTGCCACGGTCTGCAGTGGAATATACGTAGTGTCACCCACCACCGTGGCCGCCAGGGGTAACTCGTGCGGCTGACCATCAACGGAGGCGGTAGTTTTGCCGACCCAGATCTTGAGCACCCTCTGGTCTTTGGTGGCCGTCAGGCTACGGGTCTTCGGGTCCCAGACGGTCGTGCAGCCGATGGCTGTAAGGATTTCTCTGGCCGGGGCAAGCGTATGCCCCAGCATACGCACGGGCGGCCTAGTAGGCTGCCAGGGCTGCTCGTCCAGGATTATGTAGGGGCCGCCTGTTGCGGTAGCAGAAGCGCCGGGGCCGGGCTGGGCCACACATCTCGCCGTGCCCAAGAAGGCTACCAGCGCCGCCAGGCCAAACAAGCTCCTCTTCAGTGCCTGAGCCAATTTGCACCCTCCCTGACCGCCTATTTCATCTGAATGAGCCACCCGAGGCCGCAGTACTGCCCGGTTGCGCAGCATACCCCTCACTCCGTGCCACGGGCTGAGGACGCCTGCGCCATCCGGAGACTGTTGCAAAACTCGCTTACCGGCTATTGGATGCGACCGTGAGTATAAGGGGCGGGCACACGGCAATGTCCAATTGTCCATTTGCTGCATCTGAGTAGGCCGACATTATGTTTTGCGACAGTCCCTTTGGGGATTCGCCGCCACATGCCCTGGACCTGTGTGAAGCCACTACCGCTGTCAATAAAAGTATCCCCAATCGGGCGGCAGGTTAGGCGTCTGCGAAATGAGAACGTCAAGGTCATGGTTGTCGGCCGGTGTGCCTATGTCGGCCCAGAGGCGAAGGAGCGCCCCAAAAACAGCCGGCAGGACTGGAGGACACAGTTGAAGCCCCGGCCCCAGGGAGTCGAGCATTCTCGCGAAGTGGTAGCGCAGGGAGGGCGACCGGGCAGCCAGCCCGCCTACCAGGGCTACTCTTCGGCTTTCAGGCGTCTTTGCCAGCCTGCTGGCGCACGAGCTGGCCAGCTGCGCGAGTGCAGTGGCTGCTTTCTCAATTATGCCGGTCCCTACTTCGTCGCCCTCAGCGGCTGCTTTCTCGACGGTGAGGGCAAGCTCGGCAAAGTCTCGGGGCGTCCTGGCCGGGTCTCTGGCCCAGGCAATGAGGTCTTCGGGACGCGAGCATCCGGTGGCGCGCAGCACAAAATCGGTGAGGATGGTGTCGGGGCCTCGGCCATCGTGGGCCCGCGCAACGGCCCGGAGAGCCTGGCTGCCCATCCACCACGCCCCCCCAACGTCGTCAATTTCCCGCCCCCAGCCGCCAGCCAGCGCCTCAGCGCCCCGGCCATCCCGTCCATAAGCCACCGAGCCCGTGCCTGCGATAACCACGATGCCCCGACCCGACGGGAACGCACCCCAGAGGGCTGCTTCGGCGTCGGTTATGGCCACGACGTGCTCCGCGACATGTGCTGCGTTCAGGAGCTCCAGGAGGTCGGCCCGGCCCGCTCGTCCCGCACCGGCCACCGCGAGGCCCAGCCCGATCAGCCTGGTCCCGGCCCCCAGCGGCGCCGAGGCCTCGCTCAGGGTGCGACGGATGGCATCTGCTGAAGCTTCCCGACAGGTCGGGTGATATGCGCCGGCTGGCCCAGAGCCAACTCCAACTACCCGTCCTGTCTCGTCTGTGATAACGCACCTTGTGCGGCTGGCCCCAGCGTCTACGCCTGCATAGAAGCCCCTCTCGCAGCGAGACATGGTTTCAGAGTAAGATAGCGTCTCACCGGCGTCAACGCAGCGGGCCGCCAAGGAGCAATTGGGTTTCCTGCGGTCGTGGACGCGACGGAGCAACTTGTCAAGTGCGCGCGCAACGTGAAGGGCCGGGCAGGACAATTCTGCGGGTTGGTCGCGTTGCACCTGACAGGTGTCTCGCCCGCCGCGACGTACGCCGGAAGGCAGCACATAAAACCGGGGGAGACTGTTGCAAAAGTTGCTTTCCCGGCCGCCAGAGGAAATCGCGGGTAAAAGGTCAGTCGTACAGACTTGTGCAGTTTCCTTGGGCTGGGGAAGCCGACACCAGGTTTTGCAACAGTCTCCGGGGTAATGTTGGCTAAGGACAAGGCATCCCTGTGAGGCTCTGAGCCGCTGTTCCGATGTGGCTATGTGCTCATACGGTGGCGCGGCTTTGTGACGGTCGTGAGCTGACCAAACCATGACTGACCACAGGAGGTCTGAGATGAAGGTCCTGTTTGTCTCTGCCGAAGTGACGCCCTTTGCCAAGGTGGGCGGGCTGGCCGACGTAGCCGGGTCCCTGCCAAAGGCCATGCGGCAGCTTGGCGTGGATATTCGCGTCGTGATGCCCAAGTACAAGGGCGTGGAAAACGCTAGAGCAGAGCTGCGCCGCGTCCTTGCCGGCTGTGCTGTCCCGATGCCCGGCTGGACTTCCGGGTGCGCTCTCGACGAAGCGACGCTCCCCGGCAGCGACGTGCCGGTTTACCTGGTCGAGCACAACGACTATTTTTGGCGGGAGCACATTTATGGCCCTCCGGGCGGAGCATACCCGGACAACCTTGAGCGGCTCAGTTTTCTCTGCCGGGCGGCGCTGGCCGTGCTGGAGCCGCTGGGATGGGCGCCGGACGTTTTCCACCTCAATGACTGGCACACGGCGCCCCTGGCAATCCTTGTGCGCCAGCGCGGCCTTCCCCACGCCACCGTCTTCACCGCCCATAACCTCGGCGGCGGCTACCAGGGCGTCTTCCCCGGCGAGCAAGCCTGGGTCCTTGGGATTGATGCATCTCAGCCGTGGACAACCAAGTTTCTCTCGCCCAGCCAGGTAAACCTCGCCCGGGCCGGCCTTACCTGCGCCGATATGATAAGCACGGTCAGCCCGACGTATGCCCGGGAAGTGCGCGACCCGGCCATAGGCGCTGGCGTGGATGACCTCGTTCGCGAGCGCGGCGAGGATGTCTGGGGAATACTCAACGGCATTGACTACGACTTTTGGAATCCGGCCACGGACCGCTTTCTCGACCCGGCGGACGGCTACGCCAACTTTGGCCCAGATGACCTGTCGGGAAAGGCGGCATGCAAGGCCGCCCTGCAGGCAGAGATGGGCTTGCCGCCCCGGGCTGATGTGCCCTTGATGGCAATGGTGACGCGCCTCGACGCTCAGAAGGGCCTAGACCTCGTGCGCGCAGTATTGCCAGACCTCAGCGGCGTCCAGCTCGTTATTCTCGGCACCGGGGCGCACGAGTACGAAAACTTCTTCGCCCAGGAAGCGCAGGTGCGCTCCGACGTGGCGGTGGCGCTGAAGTTTGATGAGCGCCTCGCCCACCGCATCTACGCCGGTGCGGACATGTTCCTCATGCCTTCGCGCTTCGAGCCGTGCGGGTTGGGTCAGATGATTGCCCTGCGCTACGGTACTATACCCATCGTTCGCGCCACGGGTGGGCTGGCCGACACCGTGCACGAGGATGGCCCGCACGCCAATGGCTTCGTCTTTACAGACTATTCGGCGCTAGCCCTCCGTGCCGCCCTGGACAGGGCCATCGCGGCCTATCGCGACAAGAGGCTATGGGCACGCCTCGTGGCCAACGCCATGGCCTGCGATTTTTCGTGGGGAGCATCGGCAAGGCGCTACCTGCAGCTATATGAGGGGGCTTTGGCTAAGAAGCACCTCTGAGACGCTACAGACCCCGGCCTGTCCTCTGGCTTCGCGTTCAGCACATCATGCCTGAACGTTGCCAGGGCCGCGCTTGTAGCATAAAGCACAGCGAGGCCTACAATGTTTGCGGAAAGAGACTCAGGGACAGTGCTGGAGAAGTCGCTTCGCCGCATCCGAGACGCGGTCGCAGGTAAAAGGCCGGGCGCACACAGTTGCACACCTTCTTCGCTCCCCCTAGGCCAACACCGGCTTCTGCCACAGTGCCCCGAGAGACAGCTTTATTGTATGGCTTCCCTGGTGACAGCCTCACAGTCGCACTTCTGGCTGACAACGACCTCTTTTCCCAGGGTCGGTTGCCCGGTTTAACGTGTACCGAAAGCCTTCCGGGCAAGGTCAAGCCACAGGTTTGCCCGCCACAGGAGATCTTCTTCCCCTCGCAGAGGCGTCAGGCCGGATGTTCCCAGGCTGAAACTGTGCGGCGCTTCGGCGAGCTTCTCGGCCTTCTCCCAGAGCTTGCGCTCCATTTGCTGCGGCGAATCCACCATCACATCATTTGGATGCACGGCTATTGCAAGGTGCTTCGACGGCGGGATGTTGGCCAAGGATTGCCCCAGGTCGGTCCAGGGGCTGACTTCCAGCGCCTGCAAGGATTCGAGCTGCAAAAGATATGGCTGCAGGGGCGTCTGGTCGCCACAGGAGTGGATGCTGCCGATGACCTTGTGGTGAGCCTCGATGCGCTTGTAGTACGGCAAGACGAAGTCGGCGAAAATTCCTGGCGATATATAGGGCACGTTGAGCCAGTCGTCAGCGACCCAGGTAGGTCCGACTTCAGTGCCCAGGTATGCCGCCTGGGCCGTGTACCAGGCGTTGCGCTGCTCCACGAGAAAGCTCATTAGCGCGTGGACGAATTCCGGCCGCTCGCGGGTGTCCGTAAGGAAGTTCTCATAGCCGCGAAGCTGGATAGCCAGGTCCAGGCAGCCGCGGTTCCAGGTCATGAAGCCAATGCTGAGACGGTTGCCTGCCAGTGCTTGCAAGTCGTCGTACCAGCGAAGGGCTCTGGGCATCCAGCCCGACGAATAAAAATCCACTGGCTGTAGCAGGCTCAGGTCGGGCGTGCGGGTCATCGGATGGTCTGTGTCAAGCAGGGGGCCACCGTGGGAGTGCACGCCAAGGCCCATTCCGAAGAAAGTGTATTCGGGATAGTGGCCGAGCCAGGCGGGCACGAAGGTTGTGATAGGCGTATCGTCGCGGATGTTGCGAAAAAGCCAGAGTCTCTGGCGGAGGTAGTTCTCCAGGTAGTAAACGGGGTCGTGAAAATAGCGCTCAGGGTCAATGTTAAAAAGGCTGACCCAGGCGATAGGGTCTTCCATTGCGACGCTGAGCCGCGGTTTCGTTGTCGAATTGACGCGAGCCTGGTTTTGCGCGCTGCGCTCGGCCTCGCAAACTTCGTCAACGAGGGTCTCTAGCTCGCGGGTCAGAGATTCCGCCATCAGTGCGACCCCCAAATGCGCATAATAAAACCGCCCGGTCCCTCATTTTCGCAGCAGGGTTGCCGATCGGCCAGCAGTGTCCCGCCGTGCCCTTGCGCTGCCGGCTCAGAGTATTCCAGCGAAATTTGACGGAGCCTGCAACGGGGTACCGGAAAGGTTTTTTCTGGGGTGAGTGGTGCGAGATTCGCTTCGGCGTAGCTGTCGGTCTGTGCGGGGCACAGGTTTGCATCGGCAAGTGATACCGCGCGGGCGTGGTTTACTCGTGAAACGACGATTTTGGAGCAGTCACCTCGGGGAAGGTCTCTTTGGGGACTGTTGCAGAGGTCATCTTACCGCCTCCTTGACACGGTTGCCGGTAAAGATCGGGCGCAGGGCGTTGTACACTTTCCTCACTCTGGATACGCCAACACCAGGTTTTGCGACAGTCCCCGTTGAAAAGGGAGTATTCAGTTTATTCGGGATTTTGTTTCAGGTAGGAAAGAGCAGGGCCCGGAGAATCACCTTGGTGGTCCAGCCTAAAACCCGGTGTTGGCTTATACAGGGCCACAAAAGTGCATAAACTTATGTGTCCCACCTTTTGCCCTGGAGCCCATCTGCGGGGCGGTGCAGAAACTGTTGCAACAGTATCCTTCCGAATACTCCCCCTTGAAAGGGGGTGTCCCCCAGACTTCTTCTCCACACTTTTTCGTGCTGTCACCACCACACGCGCTTTTTCAAGGGGGCCGTGCAGGAACCGGCTATCCGCGTGTGGAAAAGGCATGAGCGCGACTTGCATGAGCCTTCGGGATAGCCTCCGCTCCAGCGTGCGGCTTATTATTTGCCCTGGGAACGTAACGAATAAGGAGTCACGCCACGCTCAGGGCGCGCGCATAAAAAATTATGCCAACAGGGGCTTCTCCTTTGCGCGGTCAACCACGGTCGGGGTTTTGGGCCTTCCGCGAGGCCGGCGTGCTGGCTGTGCTTCTGGTCATGGGGACGGCCCTGGCCATTGCCACTCGCGGGCCTGAAGGGTCAACCTTTCTCACTGCCGGCAATCTCCTCGACGTGGCCCGCCAGTTCTCCTTTGTTGCCATTATGGCCGTGGGCGAGCTGATGGTCATCCTCACGGCGGGCATTGACCTGTCCGTGGCTGCAACCCTGGCCCTCTCTGGCGTGGTGATGGCGAAGGTCCTGACCCTGCCGGCCCTGGCGGAGGTTTCAGTGGCCGCGCGGGTGGCCAGTGCCATGCTTGTTTGTCTTTTTGTGGCCCTGACCGTCGGCCTGATCAACGGCTCTCTGGTAGTACGGGTGAAGCTTCCGCCGTTCATTGCCACCCTTGGCATGTTGAGCATCTGCAGGGGCTTAGCCTATGCCGTCTCGCGGGGCCATCCAATCTCAGGTTTTCCAGACGTCTTCTCCGAAAGCATCGGCCACGGCACCGTAGGAGGCGCGCCCGTGCCCGTCGTCATAATGGTCCTTGTCACCGCCGCCGGCTGGTTTATCCTCTCGCGCACCCGCTGGGGGCGGTACTTCTACGCCGTCGGCGGTAATGAGCAGGCCGCGCGCTTTGCAGGCGTGCCGGTAGACCGTGCCAAGCTCCTCGCTTATGCGCTCTGCAGCTTCACCGCCGGCATCTCGGCCATCCTCATGACCGCCTGGCTCGGCACTGCCCAGTCCACAGCCATGTTTGGGGGCGAGCTGGACGTCATCGCTGCCACCGTCATTGGCGGCGCGTCCCTCATGGGCGGCCATGGTACTGCCTTGGGCGCTCTCCTCGGCGCCGCCATCATGGGCGTCCTGCGTAACGGTCTTGTCCTTCTCAACTGTCCGGCCTACTATCGAGACGTGTCCATCGGCCTGGTCATAATCTTCGCCGTGGCGCTGGACCGCTTCCGCAAGAGGTAGCGGCAGCAGGTGGGATTGCGCCTTCCCAATACGTCGCAAGGGGGGTATGAGCAGGATGAGTAAGGTCACGAAGATGGGCGCAGTGGATAACCTTCGCAGAGCGGGGGTGGCTATGGTGGTGCTGGCGGTGCTTCTGGCAGCAGGGTTGACCGTCGTTGGCTGCGGCAAGAAGCAGGAGGCGGTCACGCAGCCACCCATCCCGGCGCCGTTTCAAGGCCAGCCCCCGACTATCTCTGGCAAGAAACTACAGATTGCGCTTGTGCCGAAGCTGCTGGACAACCCGGTTTTCCAGCTTGCCGCAGAGGGTGCCCAGGCTGCCGCCGCTGAGCTCGGCAACGTGGACGTTATCTTCACCGGCCCTGAAACCGCCGATACCGCCAAGCAAATATCCACCATCGAGAACCTCATCAACAAGCGAGTGGACGGGATCTCCATTTCGTGCAACCAGGGAGACGCCCTGGTGCCGGTGATCAACAAGGCTATCGAGGCGGGCATCCCCACAATCACCTTCGACAGCGACGCTCCAAAATCCAAGCGCATCACCTATTACGGGATCAACAGCTTCCAGGCAGGCGTGAAGCAAGCCGAGCTTCTGATTGAGGCGCTGCAGAAAATGGGCCGTAAGCCGGAGGGCAAGGTGGTCATCCAGAGCGGCGTAGCAGGCGCGCCTAATCTCGAGGAGCGCATTGACGGCGTGAAGTCGGTCCTCTCCAAGTACCC
>JANZZA010000602.1 GCA_026419655.1 Armatimonadota bacterium
CAACCACGCCAGACCAAGCACGGCAAGAATGTTCAGAGGCGCACCCAGTCCTGCCGCGGGTATCATGCCGAAAAAGAATCGCCCCCACTGCCAGGCTTGTTCTGGCCCGCTGGCGTTGTAGACGGACTGGTAGAGCATGTCGGCCAGGAAGTTGGGCCAGTCGAGAAGGGCCCAGGGGCAGAGCACAAGAAAGCCGCCGGCGGCGGATGCGAGCAATATGGCAGCGCCCGCCAGGGGACGGGGCCGGTTCGCACTTGACCCAGTGTTCGACGCGCTACGGCTGGCGAGAAAATGGGCCGCCAGCAGCGACACCAGGCCTGCCCCTGCGGGGTACTTTGTAGCTGCCGCTGCCCCAGCCAGCAGACCGCCGAGAAAGTATGCGCGCCAGCCTGCTGGGCACACGTACAGCCGCCAGGCCCAGGCCACGGTGGCCAACAGCATAAACGCTGAGGGCGCGTCGGCGGTTGGGTAATGGCAGCAAACGATGTCTAGCCACGCGAAAGCCATGGTTGCTGCTGCCAGCCACCCCACCAACCTGCCTGCGACAGCCCAGGCCAACCTGAGCAGAAGGTAAATAGCAGCCACGGACAAGAGGCTGCCTACAATGCGCGTCACGCCCATCAAGAAACCAAACTTTGCATAGTAAAGCTCCACAAGACCGTCAATTCCATCTACCAGCCCTGTCGCCACCGCCGCGGCCCCGACCCCGGCGTATACGACTGCATTGAGGTATATGTAGCCCGTCGGGTAGATAAACTCGCCAGGGTTGAGACGAGGGGCTTTGGGGTTGATACAGTCTCGTGCGTGGACGGGAACGTCCCGGTCGGGGTACCAGTACCAGGGATAATCGGTGAAGGCGCCGGTGACGCGCAGGGATAGGGCGAGAACCAGCATGATTGCCACGGCTAGGATTTCCCATCGTCGTCTGGTGGTCGGTGGGGAAGGGGGGGCGTCGGGCGGCTTGCGGGCCGACTTTGCATGTCCCCCTGGTGGCTGGTATAGTGCTTCTCGCCCGGGCGGCATTTGCCCGGCTATTTTAGTCCGTGGATAGTTCTCATGCATCCCGAAGAGATGGTGGTAGACATGTACCGGATAGCCGTGCTTCCTTGTGATGGCGTTGGGCCTGAAGTCGTCCGCGAGGGTCTGAAGGTCCTCGACGTGGCCTGCGCAAAGCATGGCGTGAAGTACGAGGCAGTCCACTACGACATAGGGGGAGACCGGTATCTGCGCACGGGCGAGCTGATTACGGACCGCGAAATGGAAGAGCTGGCCGGCATGAGTGCTATTTACCTCGGCGCGGTTGGCCACCCGGACGTTCCGCCGGGCGTCCTGGAGCACGGTATCCTTCTGCGCCTGCGCTTCGAGCTGGACCAGTACATCAATCTGCGGCCGGTGAAGCTGTATCCGGGGGTCTGGTGCCCGCTGCGCGACAAGAGGCCGGACGACATTGATTTCGTGGTCGTCCGCGAGAACACAGAAGACCTGTACGTGGGTGTGGGTGGCTCCATGCGAAAGGGCACGCCCCACGAGGTAGCCACTCAAATGGCTATCTATACGCGCCGGGGTACGGAAAGGGCTATTCGGTATGCCTTTGAGCTTGCCCGCAAGCGTGGGAAGGCCAACAAGGTTACGCTGGTGGACAAGGCCAACGTGCTGACCTACGGCCACGACCTGTGGCGCCGCACCTTCGCGGAGGTGGGGGAGGAATATCCAGATATTCAGCGCGACTACGCCTTTGTGGACGCCTGTTGCATGTGGTTCGTAAAAAATCCTGAGTGGTTCGATGTGGTCGTCACGACGAATATGTTTGGAGACATAATCACTGACCTTGGGGCCATGATACAGGGTGGCCTGGGCGTTGCCGCTGGCGGTAACATCAATCCTGAGGGCGTGAGCATGTTCGAGCCAATCCATGGCTCGGCGCCCAAGCACGCCGGAAAGGAAGTTATCTGCCCGATTGCGGGCATTTTGGCTGCGGCGATGATGATGGATACCCTGGGCGAAGAGGAGGTCGCGAGGGATATTGAAAACGCTGTGGCGGCCGCCCTCGCGACCGGGCGCTTTGGTGACCTCTCTACTACCGGCGGC
>JANZZA010000446.1 GCA_026419655.1 Armatimonadota bacterium
TTTATGGAGCAAACGCGGCGTCCCTGGCGGCTAAGTATCTCCCAAATCGTCTGAGCCTTCAGGTCGGAGGCGGTGGGGATGTACAGGTCGAAGCTCAATGGCCGGCGGTCAACGAAGCCGAAGATGCCGTGCTTGCCCGGATTGCGGGCCGTCAGGAAACTCGCCCAGGCCACCGATGAGACCGGGGGATGAACGCTCACTGCCTCGCGCAGCTCTCCTTCGGCTGCGAGGCGGGCAAGATTGGGCAGGTTCCCTGCCGCGATTTGGGCGCGAAGAAAAGAACACGGCACTCCGTCCAGTCCGATAACCACTACCCGCTCGTGTTTCACAGAAGTACTCACATAAGGGTTTGACATCCGCAGACCTACCTCTTCGACCACTCATAGAAGCAATATACGAGACTGTCAGCGTAGTCGCTTTACGGCTTCTCAAGGGCGACCGTCAGTAAAAGGTCGTGCGCACGGCATTGTACACTTTCTTGACGTTGCGTAGGCCAACACGGTCTTTTGCAATAGTTCGCTCGAGTGACCCCTTCGTCTCCTCAGCTTGTGGCTGGCCGGTGGGCTTTCTCTAGTCCCTGCTCGGCTAGCGGTGCTCTTAATCGCTCTGGTCCGGCAGCCCGCGGACCAAGCATTGTATCCTACCGTACTTAGCCGCTGCCAGTGCCTTGCCACGACGATGCGGTCCAGTTCTCTGAGTGACTGTTGCACAACCTGCCTTTGCGTGTGCTGACTGCGCTATGCAGTACGACCCTGGGGGCCGCGAAGGTAACCGTTTTTGTGCGGGGCAGCCCGAAAAAGGGCGTTTTGGAACACTGTTCTGGGGATTTTGGTACAGGCCGCCCCGCGGCTTGCTGGAAGGTCCCTGCCAACGATTTTTCTAAGGAGGCTGTCGCAAAGGTCGCTTTCCCGGCGTCCGGCCGCGATGATGGGTAGAAGGTCGGGCGCGCGGCGTTGTACGGTTGCTCCCATTTCGATAGGCGGATACCGGCTTTTGCAGCAGTTCCGTGAGGAGGCCCGTCGGTCATTGTTACAAAAGCTATTCCAGGCCTATCTGCGGTATGGAAAAGGCACCCGGCTGTGCGCTGAAGCTTTCACTTGGGTTGATTTCTGACGCTCGTTCAGGCGGGGTCCTGCAACAGTCACCATTAAGAAGGTTTGTCTGCCGGAATGGGGTTTTCTATGATGCTTTGAGGTGCGCAGGCTGGGCTGAAAGCCGTTACACAACTGGGCGGCGACCGAAGGAAGCAGGGAGTATTCGGTTTTCTCAGGATACTGTTGGAAAAGTTTCTGCAGCGCCTCGGAGGTAGGCTCCCAGGCAAAGGATGGCACACAGAACCTCATACACTTTTGTGGACCTTTATGCGTCAACACGGGTTTTGCTGCGGACCACCGGGGTGATTCTCAGGGCCTTACTGTTTTCTGCCTGAAACAAAATCCTGAGTAAACTGAATACTCCCAAGGAAGCAGGTGTGGTTGACCAGCGGGTTTGAGCCATGTAACATCAGCGCCGTGAATGGGCCGGGCAAGGGCAGCAGTTGGGCATCCGTGGGTGGATTGGCGATCACTGGCACAGTTATGGGGGTATGCGTAGCCCTCGGCCTGGCAGGGGGTTACTGGCTGGACAGGAAGCTGGGCACGGGACCGTGGTTGGCGGTAGTGGGTTTGCTGGTGGGTGTGGCAGCGGCCTTTCGTGAGCTGTTGCGAGCTGTCAGGTCGGCGCGGCGGGACAGGGAGTAATGTTGCGTCCTGTGGCAGATTATCTTCGCAGTTCGCTGGCGCTTGGCCTCGGCCTTGGGGCGCTGGCTGGAGTGGTCGCGTATGCGGCCAACGGATGGCCTGCGGTGGCTGGTGTAGCGGGCGGGGCTGGTGTGATGCTGGCTGCAACGCTGGGGGCGGTGGCGCAGGCCAGGGCCGTAGTAGGGGGGTGGGGGGCGCGAAGGCTGCGGGTCCTGGCAAGTCTGACGGGTATTGCTTGTATGGTGCTAGCACTGGGATGCTTTTTCTGGTTAGTGTACTACGTCGGCGCGCCCGGCTGGTCGCTGGCCGTTGGAGTAACGGCGGTGATTGGAGGACTTGTCTGCGGCTTTATATTTACCACTAGCTGCCGCACGAAGTGAATCGCTGGCTAACACTACCGCTGTTTGCAACCCAAGATGCACCACGGAGAGCCACAACCCATTCTTACTTTCGTGCTCGACAGGCTGCCGCCCGTGCTGCGGCCATGGGTAGATATTGGTGTAGTTCATGCGGTGCTGGCCATGGTGCTGCTTATAGTGCTGGCTCGTCTGGCCACCATGCGGTTGCAGGTCCGGGCGGAGAGGGCTTCCAAGTTACAAATGGCCATGGAATGGGTCTATGACTTGCTGACCAGTTTTGCAACGCGCATGATTGGCCCGCGAGGGCCCGATTTTGTGCCCCTGCTGGGTACATTTTTTCTCTACATTTTCACGATGAACCTTATGGGTCTTGTTCCCGGACTGGGGTCGCCGACTTCTCGGCTTGGTGTCACTGCTGCGCTTGGCGTCACCGCTTTCCTTGCCGTCCAATACTACGGCTTTCGCCACCGGGGATGGCGGTACGTGATGCATTTCGTGGGCCATCCGGTTTGGCTGGCTCCGCTCAACATTCCCGTTCACATCGTGGGCGAGCTAGCTCGGCCGCTTTCCCTCTCGGTGCGTCTTTTCGGCAACATTTTTGGCGAGGACACCATGCTTTTGCAGTTCCTGATGCTTGGGGTGGCAGTCACGTCGGCTGTCTACGTGCCCGTCCCGCTTCAGTTGCCCATGGCTGCCTTTGTTATTTTCGGCGGCTTCATCCAGGCTCTGGTCTTCACAGCTTTGACTGCTGCCTACATTGCCGGTGCCATTGCGGAGGAGCACTAGCCGTGTTCGTGCGATAGTCGGTGACTTATGTGACTGTTGGAAAGCCGTCATTTCACGATTGAGTCGCGCCGATGCGTTATAGCTTGCGGACGCAAACCCGTGCCGTACAGTGGCTGGCAGCTACGTCGAGGCAGGTTTTGTAACAGTCACTTTAGGGAAAAGTCTGGGCGATGTGCCCACTATCCTCAGGAGGTGTTGGGAATGTTGTATGGGGCAATGCTGGCCCTCGGCACTGCGCTGGCGGTGCCTATTGCTGCTGTGGCTGGCGCTATTGGGCAAGCCAGAGCCGCTGCCAGTGCGCTCGAGGCGATTGGGCGCCAGCCCGAGGCGTCTCGCGACATCCAGACCAACCTGATAATTGCCCTGGCCATGATCGAGTCGTTGGTAATCTACGCCTTGATTGTGTTTGTCATCCTTCAAGGCAGGCTACCGGCGGTCGCCGAAATGGTCAGGGGCATTGGCCAATAGAAGGCGGGGAGTGGCGTGAGCGCGGAAACGCTCGAGACCGTCGGCTTCAGCGCTACGGTCTGGGTTGTGAATATCGTTGGCTTTCTGCTACTTCTGGCGGCGCTGTCGAAGTGGCTGTGGCGGCCGTTGAGCGACGTTGTCGAAACGCGCCGGCGCCAGATAGCCGAGCAGCAGGTTGAGACCGAGCGGCTTCTCGCCGAGGCCCAGGCGCAGATGAGTGAGGCCCGGGCCCGAGCAGCCGAACTGGAGCGCCAGGCTGAGGAGCGGCGCCTGGCTATTTTTCGAGAGGCTGCCGACGAAGCTGAGCGCCTAGTCCGTGAGGCGCGTGAGGAAGCTGTGCGCCTGCAGCAGCAGGCGCGTGAAGAGGCTGAGGCCTTGCGCCTGCGGGCCCTGGACGATGCGAAGCGAGAAGTTGCCAGCCTGGCCGGCGCGATGGCTCAGCGACTGCTGGCTGTCGTGCTCGACGAAGAGCGCCAGAAGGCCGTGCTTGAGGCGGCGGTGGAGGGCATTGAGGACCTGGTGGCCCAGGAGGGGCGCAACTAGGCAGTGGCCGCTGCGCGAAGAGGACTGGCTAGCCGATATGCCGAGGCGCTGTTCGATGTCCTGGGCAGCGACGAGGAGAGGCACCAGGTTCTTATGGTGCTGCGGCGGCTTGGTGAGCTTTGGCGCAGAGAACGGGACTTGCGCAAGCTATTGGCGGCGCCGCATATCAAGCCTGAACGACGGGTGGAGGCTATTGTGCAGGTTTTGGGTGCGCCGGTCGGTCACCCGTTAGACTTCTTCCTGGCTATGGTGTTTGAGCGCAGGCGCCATGATTTGCTTGCGCTGCTGGCAGAGGCCTTTGAGGAGGTAATGGATGAACGCGCAGGGGTGGCGCGAGTGGTTGTGGTCACTGCGGCGCCGCTTGGTGATGTGTTGCGCGGCCGCCTGGTGCGGATTGGCGAGCGGCTGACGGGTCAGCGAGTCCGGCTCGAAGAGCAGGTGCGCCCTGAAGTCCTGGGTGGCGTGAGCTTACGGATTGGCGACCGGGTGATAGATTTTACGCTACGCAGTTTGCTATCGGCTATGGTCGAGCGATTAGCATCGGCGCCCTTGTCTTCTGCCCGGTCTGGCCAGTGAGGTGAGCCTTGTTGTCTCATCGCCCTGATGAAGTTACAGAAGTAATGCGGCGCGAGCTTGAGCGCTTCCGTGCCGAAGTTGACACGGCTACAGTGGGTACGGTCATCGAGGTTGGCGACGGAATCGCCCGCGTATACGGCCTTGATAGCGTCATGGCCTCGGAGCTTGTGGAATTTCCGGGGAATGTCATGGGCATCGCCCTCGACTTGCAGGAAGACAACGTGGGATGCGTTCTTCTCGACCCGGGGGAGCATATTAAAGAGGGCGACCAGGCCCGATGCACGGGTCGGATTCTGTCCACATACGTGGGGCCGGAGTTATTCGGCCGGGTGGTAGACCCACTGGGCAAGCCCCTTGACGGAAAGGGGCCGGTGGGAGCGACGAAGCAGCGCGTCATTGACGTAAAGGCTCCCGGCGTCATCCATCGCCAGCCTGTTCGTGAGCCGCTCCACACTGGCCTGAAG
>JANZZA010000697.1 GCA_026419655.1 Armatimonadota bacterium
GCGTCGGGTCTCGTCGGTGCAGTAAGCGCCACCCTCGCGCTCGCGGCCGTGCCAGTCCCATGAATAAGTTTTCACGTCGCCGCCCGGAAAGGTCACGCGCACAAATGCGCTGTCGGTCATGCTCAGGTTGACAATCATGACATGTGGCCGGCCCTGGTCGTCGGTGAATTCCCCGATGAGGACCGGATGGTTCTCAGCGTCGGGCTGAACGCGCGAGATTATGCCGTTGGGCGTGAAGGATTGCCCGCCGCCGAAGGGCATCGGGTGAAAAGTTACGCGAGTTGACACGAGTCGGTTAAACAGGTCTCCGTAGCGGCGGTGGAAGGACTTCTGGATGCGGCGGATGTCGTAGTAGGTTTGCGTGCGGTCCCAGTGCTCATCAACGGGCGAGAGACGATAGTTGGAATGCGGCTGGCGCATGTAATAAAAGAACCATAGGATGCCGTTAGCGCCGCAGCAAAGAGTCGTGTTGAACTGCCAGCGAAGCTCGTCGAAGTTGGGACAGCGATAGCGAAAGTGGCCGACGGAGAGGATGGTATTCCAGAAGGGAATGCCGTTGCGCAAAGACGCGGCCCTGTATTCACGCAGGTTGGCGAAGTACATGTGCCAGCCGCCCTGGCCCGGATTCATCTGGGCATAGCAGTCGTAGCTGAGCAAGTCAGGATTGGCCAGGTGGACAAACTCATCCAGAAACTCGGCCCAGGTCGCATTGCCGACCACGGCTTCGGCGCCTGGCCACCACGGGAAGTGGTTGGCGTAAGGGTGCAGGTGCGGCGCAATTTCCTTCTGCAGACGGTAACACTCCGCGAAGGCGTGCTTAAAATCCTTGCCAGGCTCGTCCCCCACGTGAAATCCGAAGAGAGCGGGATGGTGGCCGAAATCCGCCACGGCCGCTCGCACGCCGTCTGCGTAATCTGGCGGAATGAGGCCACCCTCGCCGCCTGGGCCAGCCTTGGCGTAGGTACGCGAATCGCACAGGATTAGCTTCATGCCCCGCGCCCAGGCCCAGTCGAGCATTTTTCCTATGTGCGCCTTTTGCTGTGGGTCGGAGGCATCGAAGTTGGGGCTTTGGGGCACCGTGAAGCCAGCGTCCGCCCACTCCTCGACCTCAGCCTCGTCCATGTATTGCCCGTGCTCCGCCAGATTGGTGTAGTTCCAGAAGCTTATCGGGTAACCCTTGAGACCGAAGGACCGGGTCTTCTCGATAATGGCCCTGATATTCGCTGGCACCTCGCGCGCCGAAGCGCCGGCCGTGAAGCTTGCCAGTGCCAGCACACACAGGGCTAAAGTAAGAAACTCGCCTGTCATTGTCCCCGTTCCCGCCTCCCGCGCGAAGCTCAGCGTAGCGCCGTAAACACCTTTTCTGGGAAAAACTCCTTTTCTGGGGCAAGCCCTGCGAAAAGGGTTCTCCCCCAGACCTCCTTCCCGAGCTTTCTCACATCGTTTTCGCCACGCACGCCTGGGGCTTGAGCTGTGCCGGCCGATACAGCCTATACAACGGCCACAGCGGCGGCTGCTTCAACCACCTGTTCTTCCAGCCTTGAACTGGTCAACGTAATGGTATGCGAAATAAGCAGCGACAGTAGCATCGCCGACGGCGGTGGTAATCTGGCGCACCAGGGTGTCGCGCACATCGCCGGCGGCAAAAATTCCCGGTGCTGATGTCTCCATGCGCTCATTAGTGATGATGAAACCGTCGCGCGTCTCAACGCAGTCGCACAGCCAATCCGTTTTGGGTGCATGGCCGATGGCGATGAACACTCCCTGCACAGACAGCACTGTGTCCTCGCCAGTCTGGACATTCCGCACCCGC
>JANZZA010000720.1 GCA_026419655.1 Armatimonadota bacterium
AGATGTGTATAAGAGACAGCCACTCTGCTGCCGCCCCTTGCCGTCCTGCAGCGACCGGAAGAACTTCACATGCCGATTATGCGGACTGTCAATGACCACGCCGACCACAGCCCTATTCGCCCGTCCAGGAACCCACTGATAGCCGGCCCGTGCAAGCCGAGAGATGCCGTCGGAACTACTTTCTCTGGGGGAACCCCTTTGAAAAGGGTTCTCCCCCAGACCCCCTTCCCAAACTTTTTACGCTGGGGGCGGGCCGGATTTTTCGGCGCAGCAAGCCCCTGCCGCTGGCCGACCGATAGCCGCACAGCCCCCAGGAGGCCTCACACGCCGCCCGACGGCTCATGCGCCGAAAAATCCGGCCCACACGCAAACAGCAGCACACCGCCAGCGGCACCCTAATCCCATTTAAAAGTCGTCGCTGCCCCCGCGTCTACGCCAGGGAGCACGAGCATTTGCGGGGAGGGGGTGCAGGGGGAACCCCGCTTTTTGCCGACAGGGGGTTCCTCCTGCCCGGGCGAAACCCTTTGAAAAGGGTTCTTCCCCAGACCCCCTCCCCAAACCTTCTCGGGCCACTTCCACCACGCCCGCCATTTCCGATAAGCGACGAACAGCCACGTCAAAATGGACGACTAAAGGTGGTCTTCTCGGACTAGCTGGTTCCTGGTGCGAGCGCCAGGCCCTGCTGAGCTACCTGCACCAGCTGCGCGAAGCTCTCCGGCTCCTCAAGCGCCATGTGCGCCAGGACTTTGCGGTCAAGAGCAACGCCGGCCTTCCGCAGGCCGTTCATGAAGTCGTTATAGCGCATCCCATGGCTGCGTACGGCTGCAGAAATGCGAGCTATCCATAGCGCGCGGAATTCGCGCTTTCGGGTTTTGCGATGCACGTAGGCGTAGTTGCCCGCCCGCATGACGTTTTCTCGGGCAACCCTGTACCAGATGCTTCGCTTGCCCCAGTAGCCCTCAGCCTGCTCGATGATTTTCTTATGTCTTCGTCGCCGGTAAGGTCCGGTTTTCACCCTTGGCATGGTCCTTCACCCCGTGCGCCTAGACCCCATACGGCAATAGCCGCTCGATCTTGCGCTCATAGCCCACCTTCAGCGTGTCGGCAATCTTAAGCCGACGCTTGCGCTTGCGGGTTTTGCCTGAGCGCAAGTGGCTCATACCCGTTGGCTTGTGGAGGACGCGGCCCGTGGCGGTGACTTTGAACCTCTTGGCCGCCCCTTTGCGAGTCTTCATTTTCGGCATTGCTCATCACTCCATTTGCCCATGCCCCGAAAAAGCACGCCCAGGCCCTTGCCTGGGCTGCACGGCGGACACAGGACGCCCTCAAGCTCTCCAGCGCCGCCCGGCTCCACCGCTGCTATTCAGTTTCTTGCTGCACTTCGCCCTGAACGGACTGCGATACGGTTTCGCTGCCCACGCCTGCGACTGGCGTAGTCGCCTGCGCTGCTCCCGCTGAGATCAGGTCCCCGTCTGCTTCTACGACAGGTGCTGGTTCCCGCTCTTGGCGTTGCCGTTTGCGCTCCTCCTGAAGCCTCTGCAGCACCTCGGGCTTCGGCTCCAGGACCATTATCATCTGCCGGCCTTCCATGTGCGGGACCTGCTCGGGCCTGGCAATATCGGCCAACCCCTCCAAGAACCGCTGAAGCTGGCGCTCACCTATTTCGCGGTGCCGCAGCTCCGGCCCGCGGAAGATTACGTTGAACTTGACTTTGTTGCCCTTGAGCAAGAACCGCCGTGCGTTGCGCAGCTTGTATTCCAGGTCGTGCTCGTCGGTGTTGGGCCGGACTCTTATGTGTTTGATCTCGACCTGGCGCGATTTCTTCTGGCTTTCCCGTTGTTTCTTTTGTTGCTCGTAGCGGAAGCGGCCCCAGTCCATTATGCGGCATACAGGCGGCGTCGCCTGGGGCGCAACCTCAATCAGGTCAAGCTGCCTCGACCGTGCAGCCTCCAGAGCTTCCTGCAACGACATAATGCCCAACTGCTTGCCGTCCGGGTCAATGACGCGCACCTCGCGCGCGCGGATGCGCTCGTTGACCCTATACCGCTTTGTCTCGATTGGGCTTCCCCCCTCTTCCCAACGGGCGATGGGACATCAGGAACAACGTGAGCATACCAACCACGCCGGGCGGTGTCAAGCGCTACCCTCGCCTCAATTCGTGCCTTCCCACCTCTGCTTAGCTTTCTCGCACGCCGCGCTCCTCAGCCATTCAAAAGGAAATCAACGTCAGCAACGCCTGCCCGGGATTGTTCAGCCATCAAAGGATCTTAGTTTGGCCACGCCCGCCAGCAGCAGAACGGACGGAAAAGGAGCTTTCCCAGAGGACCGTTGCAAGAGCTGGTGTCGCCTTATCCAAAGTGAAGAAACTCTGCAACGCCGTGCAACCGACCTTTCACCGGCGATGGTGTCCGGGGGTCGGGAAAGCAACTTCTGCAACAGTCTCCGCAGGGAGACCCGTTGAGCACAGGCATCCCCCAGACCCCCTCCCCATTCTTCTTACTACATCCCCTGCCCGCCCACGTGACGAAAGGCTTCGGGCCGCCGCTTGACGCAGCCTCGCTCCTCTCCCCTGCCCAGCCGCGTGATGAACTACGAACACCCAGCGCAGGGAACATCCACAGCTTCTGCAAAAAGCTTGCAGGACGCCAACCGGAGACCGAGGAATGTAGGAGACAGCGCTGGCCCCCTGGGGCATAACGGTCATGGGCAGGGCGGAGATAGGGAGTGCTGGCCGCGCCGTTATGGGGTGGCGGCCAGCGGGATGTCAGGCGGCCGCGGCCTGCCTGGTTGGGAAACCGTTCACTCTGCGGTCGGTGCGCTGCCGTCAACTAAATGCGGCCCATGATGGCTCACAAGGTGGAAAGTAGTGTATAATGTAGGCGTGGGTGGTGATTGCTCGGTTCGCCGTTTTCTCCAAAGTCTCTCGGACAGTGGTGTGGTGATGATGGTGTGGCGTGCGCCGGAGATGAAAACGATGAAAGCAAAGACCTGTGCCCGCCCTCCGGAGGAAATGAGCTGCACTCCGTGGGCGTGGCCTGGCAGAGCCCATTCTGGTTCGATTTCCCAAACTGTTCGGAAGGAAGTTGCGGATTGCAGGACATCGTAGATTGCGTTTGTCAGCCAAGACCATGAGCCTGTTGCACGAAAAACCTGGGTATTTTTTAACAACTGTGCCGCTGTAGGGTCGCAAACAGCAGGTACATAGGCACCATTCCTTCACAGCAGCCGGACCGCGCGGGGGAGGACAAGAGGCAGCAAGGAAGAACGTACCCTCGGCCCGGATCGGCAGTACCTACCTTACAGAGCAGCCTGCCGCTGGCCAAAGGGGGGAGCATATATGTCAAACACAACAGTGGAAAGGCCCGTCTCTTTTCTCCGCGGAAGGCTGAGGCCGGCACGGATTGGACTGGCACTCGCGGACGCAGTATGGGTAAGTGCAGCGTTGCTGCTGGCTGCCGTATGCCATTACAACGGCAACATCCCCGGTCGGGTCTGGGAAAGTTTGCAGGCGACAGCAGCGCTGGCTGCCGCCTTACTGGTTGCCACGAACATCCTTTTCGGACTATATAACC
>JANZZA010000729.1 GCA_026419655.1 Armatimonadota bacterium
CAAACAACGCACCTTACCATCGAACTCCGTGAGCGGGATGGCTCCCGATGGATCGGAAGCGTGCCGATTAGCACTGAGTGGCAACGTTATGGACTGCCAGCCCACAGTCTTCCCTTCTGGCCTGATTGTCCGACCGCTGGAAAGCGCGGTGGCCCGCAGGACCGGGTAAGGCTCGACGAAGTGGTGGAGGTCCGGGTAGGTCTGGCAAAGACCCACGGCCCGCTGGCGGATGGCCCGAAACAGTTCTGGTTGTCCAGCATAGAGGTCGGCCCCGTTCTTCGTGAAGCAACTCCGGAGGCGTTGTCAGTACCTGAACTTGACGCTGTTACGCCCTTCTACAAAACTTTCACTTACCCGAAAGTAGTGCAAATAGCAACACCTGGCGACACCATTTTTGGAGAGACGCGCTTCGCACACAAGGCAGCCTTGCGGGCCACTTACCCGCGGCCCTGGGGACGAGTCGTCACAGGCCGCCGAGAAAAGCGGTGGGTGCCAATCCTTGAGGCCCGAGATGATGAAGGCGGGCACATGTATGCCGCTGCGTTGGTCGTGCAGGCAGGCGGGCGGTTTGCAGGTGCCACCTGGAGTTACTGGGCATTTTCAAAGTCTGGTTTTGAGGCTGGGGGCGAGGCATTGCGGCGGCTTTTCGGCAAGGTGGTAAGGGCTCAAGCCCGCCGTCTGTGGATGGTGGAAGCTGGCCCAGACCAGGTCGCATATATGCCCGACCAGGAGCCGAAGGCCGGGGCGCGGGTTATCAACCTCGGCGCAGAAAACGCACATCTCGAGGTGGCCGTAAGAGTCACCCGCGACGGTGCTCCTGTTGCTGCGTTCCGGCGGACTGTTACCGTGGAGGCTCTGAGCGAGAAGACGGTCCTTGAGCCATGGCGGTCCAGGGGGCCTGGGGTTTACGAGGTGCTGGTAGAGCTTCGGCAGGCAGGCATGGTCATTGATTGCCTTACGTGTCCAGCCCGCATCCTGGCTGACGAGCAACATTCGACGGGAAACTACGTTCGTGTCGAAAACGGCCGTTTCCGCCTGGGTGGCGAGTTCTGGTTTCCCCACGGCACAAATTTCTGGCCCCGCTACGTTTCCGGCATGAGCACCACAGATTACTGGCTCCACTGGCAAAACGCTGTCCACTATGACCCGGTGCTGGTCGAGGAAGACCTGTCCATTGCGCAAAGGCTGGGAATAACTGCTCTAAGCATCCAGCCGCCATGGAACGAGCGAGACGTGCCGTGCCTGTGGGATTTCCTGGAGCGGTGCCGCGCCCACGGCATGCGCGTGAATCTTTTCCTGCCAATTGACCCGCGGGGATTTGACACGAAGTATATCGCCGCGATGCTCGAAGACGGTCGGCTGAGCCGATTTCCCAGCCTCTACGCTTATGACATCACCTGGGAGCCGCGATGGGGCGGCTACGCTGAGCGTTGCCGTTATGACGCGCAATGGCGCGAGTGGCTTAACGACCAGTACGGCAGTCTGGACGCAGCCGAGGAAATCTGGGGCTTCACGGCCCCGCGCAACGAGCAGGGTGAAGCCACGGGCCCAACCGACGACCAGCTAAGAAACGACGGCCCCTGGCGGGTGATGGTGGCGGCCTATCGGCGTTTTGTAGACGATTTTCTCTCCGCCGGCTACGGGCGCTCGTGCCGTTTTATACGCGCCCGCGACCCGTATCATTTAATCTCCAACCGCGCGGGCTACGGTGGTACGGGCAACGAATGGGTTGTAGGCGTCTATCAGTTTGACCCGCTTTCAGGGGCTGCACACCTGGACTTCATCTCGCCAGAGGCTTACGGCATGACGCCCGCAGAGGGCGACTACCGCCGGTGGGGCTTCGTGGACGCCTATTGCCGCTGGGCGGGCAACGGCAAGCCCGTCTTTTGGTCGGAATATGGCTCATCCATCTGGCCCGGTTACCGGCCGGAAGACTATGAGGCACAGCGGCGGATTTGGGAAAACGTACAGCGCCTTCTCCTGTTTGCGGGAGCCGACGGGGATGCAGGGTGGTGGTTTCCTGGGGGCTACAGGGTGGACGAAAGAAGCGACTACGGGTGCATCGAGCCGTGGGGCGAGCCGCGACCTTCTGCCCTGGAGCTGCGCAAATGGGCCTCGGCGATCTGCAATCGCGGCGACGACACCCGTCCCGTCTGCTGGCTCGAAATAGACCGCGATTATTGTGTGCAGGGACTGTACGGTCTGTGGGTAAGACATCTGGACGATTATCTGGCGGCTGCCGACGGGGAGCATGCGGTGCGCCTGAGGACAGCAGCCGACGGCAAGACCACCATTGACCTAGAGATTGTGGGGGTGGGAAATGTACCCTGCCGCGGCGTTGGGCCAGTCAAGGGACTAAATGCCGAAGTGGAAGCCGTGGCCGTCGAGGTTGACGGCAAGAACTATCGGCCCGCAACGGACTTTCTTTTCGGCGAGATTCCAGTCGCGGTGCCTGCCGGGCGACCGGCCACTGTCAGGCTCATTGTTCTGAACACGGGCGAGGCTACCTGGGCCTGCGAGCAATCGGCCGCTGGCCGACCCGGTGCCGTGCGTCTAGTTGACTCGCGCACCGGTCAGGTAGTGGCCTCTATCCCCAATGATGTGCCGCGCTATGGCCGCTGTGCCATCGCCTTTGGTGTGGACCAGACTCCAGCGGTTGGGCAAACGGAGCGGCTGGTACTGCGGTTAGAGGCGGCCGAGCGGTGTCGATTCGGACAGGCAATCAAGCTGGTGCTAACCGGGGAATAGGGGAGAGGAAGCGGTAGGGAATAGGCTTGGGGCCAGGCGCGAATGCGAGGACGAAAACACCACAAGCAAGTGTGCGGGTAGCCTGGGGCGCGGCGCTTGTAAAAGAGGGTTACCCCAGGGATGGTTTGTAGCTTTGTCGGGTTTCGGCGAAATGCGCAGGTGAGATCTTGGCCTCCGCCAAGCTCGCAGAGGTGCCTAAAAACTGGGCGAAAAAGCCTGGATCGTCCACGTTGTCCCGGAGACGCATTGGGACCGCGAGTATTACATGCCTTTTCAGTGTTTCCGCCGCCGGCTGGTGAAGATGTGCGACAAGCTTCTGGCGATTCTAGACGCAGACCCAGGGTATCGTTTTGTTTTCGACGGTCAGACGGTGGTGCTTGAGGACTACGCTGAAATCCGGCCGCAGATGAGAGAAAAGCTGGCTGAGCACATCCGGTCGGGCCGCCTGCTGGTCGGACCAGGCTACATATGCCCTGACGAGTGGCTTGTATCGGCCGAGGCTCTCGTGCGCAATTTCCTCCTTGGCCACCTCACCGCGGAGAACTATGGACGGGTCATGAAGGCAGGCTATTTGCCCGACCCCTTCGGTCACATTTCCCAGCTGCCGCAAATCCTCGCAGGTTTCGGCATTGACAACGTCTTGTTCATGCGAGGCTTAGGCGACCGTGAATGGCTGGCTGCTGGTGAGAAGACGGAATTCTGGTGGGCTGCGCCCGATGGCACGAAAATCCTGGCCATCTTTCTCAAGGAAAGTTACTGTAATGCCATGCTACTGGGCTGGCGCGGCGACTGGTGGGCCGAGGAACCTGTCGCGGATGTCGAGCTTGCCATCGAACAAGCCAGGGCCCGACTCGCCTCGCTGACGCCCTTCGCGACGACTCGGCACATACTGTTCAACAACGGCTGCGACAACACGATGCCTCAGCCGGACTTGTCGAGGGTCGTGGCCACACTCAACGCTGCCACGCCCGAAGCGGAGTTCAGGATTTCCACCTACGAAGAGTATGTGGAGAGCGTGCGGCACGAGACTCCAGAACTGGCCACGGTGACTGGGGAGTTTCACGGAGCCAAGTTCTGGCAGATTCTTTCCGGCATCCTTTCCTCGCGGATGTACCTTAAGCTGGCAAACGAGCGGTGTCAGGCACTTCTGGAAAAGTATACCGAGCCGCTGCAAGCATGGGCCTGGGTTGAGGGAGCCGAATACGAGGCCGCGCTGCTGTGGCACGCCTGGCGCCACGTCCTGCGCAACCATGCTCACGACTCGATTGGCGGCTGCTCAGGCGACCAGGTGCACTCCGAGATGGTGTCTCGCTTCGACCAGGCCGAACAGGTGGCGGAAATACTTGCGTCAGAAGCAGCCACATATATCGGCCGCAAACTGGCGGTTCGAGTGCCCGACGTGCCCAGCAATGCCCCCTACGCGAAAATGGTGGTCGTCTACAACCCATCCAGTTGGCGCCGATGCGAAGTAGTTGGTCTCTGTACCTCCGCACCGCTGCCGAGGGATTCAGTCCCGCCGCAACTGATAGTGCGGGACGCCGACGGCCAACCCGTCCCGGCACAAATAGCTAACTCTAGACTCGGCGAGTCCAGGCATCCTCACCCGGCAGGCATGAACACGTGGGAGTTTGAAGCTCTTTGGATTGCCGACGTGCCGCCGCTGGGCTTTCGGGCCTATTCGGTCGCGTGCGGCGCGGCGCCAAAATGGCAGACGGACTTGCGGGCCGGCGAAACTTGGCTGGCAAACGAGTTTTTGCACGTCACGACAGCAGCGGATGGGAATATCTTTCTCACAGACCGACGGACCGGGCAGCAATACGGCCCGCTCAACGTTTTTGAAGACCGGGAAGATGCCGGAGACGAATATGACTGGTCCTGGGCGCCTGCTGGACAAACCTTGACAAGTGCCGGACAACCGGCCAGCGTTAGCCTTGTCGAGAAAGGACCTGTGCGGGCCACCCTGCGCATTGACCGCGCCTTCACAGTGCCGGCCCAGCTAGCACCGGGCCGCCAGCACCGGAGCGACGAGACGACTGAGCTACGACTCAGTACGCTCCTTTCTCTTACCTGCCGCAGTCCCAGACTGGACTTTGAGACGACTGTTCACAACGCCGCCAGGGACCATCGCCTGCGCGTCCTGTTCTGCGCGCCGGTGAGGATTGAGCGCTGCCAGGTGCAAGCCCACTTTGACGTCGTTGAGCGCGACCTGGCGCCGCCAGAGGCAATTGACTGGGTCCAGCCGCCACAGCCGACGCATTGCACAAAGGGCTTTGTGGACCTCACCGACGGGGAAAAAGGCCTCGGTGTGCTGACCTTCGGCCTGCCGGAGTATGAGGTGAAGGACTGGGCTGAGGGAAAGGCTGTGGCAGTGACCTTGCTTCGTTGTTGTGTCTGGCTGGGCCGCCACGATCATCCTGCACGAGGCTACATCGTAGGGCCTAAATTCGAGACGCCTGGCGCCCAGTGCCTCGGTACGTATACCTTCCGCTACTCGGTGGTCCCTCATTCCGGTACGTGGCTGGATGCCGGTCTTTGGCATCACGCCGAGGCTATACGAGCTCCCTTGAAGCCTTTCGAACTGCCTTTAGCTGAGCGCGATGGTCCTGGCGAAACCGGTTATCTCGAATTGCGCCCACAGACAATGGTAGTAACTGCCATAAAGAAGGCTGAGCAGTCGGAGGACCTCGTGGTCCGATTTGTCAACATCGGGACCTGCGAAGAAGAGGCTGTCTTAACTTTCGGCCGGCCTCTAACTTGCGCCAGGCTGGCAAACCTCAACGAGGAGCCTCTCGCCGAGGTTGGCTTTGCTGGCCGTGAGCTCAGGGTGCCGGTCAGGAAAAGACAAATCGTGACCGTTCCTGTGCGCTTCACCCACTAGGTCGCTGGGCAATGGCGCGGGGCGAGGTCGCCACCGAAGGACTCGGGCGGCGATTGTGTGACTGAGTTGGGCTTCTGGTTGAGCAACCCTGCCATCCTTGCGGGCGCCGACGGTGAGAGTTGCCTTCAGCTGTCTCTTGAAAAGAGTCGCCTCTGATGCCCCGTCCGTAACCCTCCCTTGGTCTTCCTGGGACATTGCTTTTCACGGCACTCCCAAAGACACGAGAGGGACACGAGGCCGCTCCCGCCCGTGTCACCGTTCCGGGATTATTTCAACCGCCACCACGCTGCACCGCGGCAGCGTCACGAGAACACGTCCCGCCCTGACCCGACACGGCACGTCGGCGATATTGCAGACTTCGCCGCTGAGATTTGTTGCGTCCGGTGCTGGGCCGGTTAGCGCCCAGGCCTGGGCTTCCCTCGCCCTCGCATTTCGCAGGGAAATGATCAGGGCTGTGTCTCCGTCCAGGTCCTTATGAATCAGCATCACGCACAGCTTTCCGTCTTTCTGCCGCCGGCTGGCCACGGCCTCAAGGTAGGGCACGGCGGGGTAAGCCCCAGGCTGACATTTCCGTACTGCCTCAAGCCGGAACCATGCTTTTCCTTTGATGTGGTCGTCGTAGTCTATATGGCGTGTTTGGATGGCGATGGCGTTGGTATCAGGTAAGGTCGTGTATTCCCCCTGTATCCGCATCCAGCCTTTGGTGGTCCCCCACACGTTGCCGAAGGCCGTCACAGAGTGCGTTTCGTCCCATCCGCGGGCGTCGCCAACCTGGAAACCGATTCCTTGCACGCATGTGAGATTCTCTGTCTTTACCCAGCCGATGACGTGGTACGTAGTCAGGGGCTCGGCTGGTAATACCACCCTGCCGTGGTAATAGTTCACCTTGTTGCCGTCAAACTCCGCGACAAGTACACGGCCACCGTCCTCAAGTTCCTGTCGCACGTGCTCACATGGCGATACTGCCCAGGGCTGGCCTTCGTAGAGATTCCCCGACAACACCCGCCACTCCCGGCCATCTCCTTTGCGCGGCAGCACACCACATGCCCCTTCAAAATCCCAGCGACCGCAATCCACCTCGCAGCTCACCAGCTCGTCCCCAAAATGGTCGTGGTATAGCTGGTACACGAAATAATTGGCTTGGCGAGTGGGCTTGTGGCCGTAATGGACCCATCCGCGCACCATTCCCCAGTACTCGTTGGAATATTGCCAGAAGGTGGCCATCAGGATATTCAGGGACGGGTCGAGCATGACGCGCAGATGGTCGGCGTTGCGAAGAGCATTGGCGAGGCACTGACGATAGGGGACAGGCTCCTCTTGGACAAAGCTGCCGTTGTACTCTGTGACGGCGATGGGCGCATTGCGCCGACCTGTTACCTCACGCGCCAGGCTAGCGACAGCCTCGTATTGGTCGCGTAGCTGCAAGTCAGCCGCCAGGCACGACTCAACCACTTGCCGGGGCGTGTAGTCCTTTATCTCCGCCTGCCAGACGCCGGGAATATACGAGTGAACGATTAGAAAGTCGAAGTCCGGGCCAACAGTTGCCAAGACGCGCCGGTTCCAGACTTCTCCTGAGCAGACGAGGCCGAGTTTGACCGACGGGTCCACCCGGCGCATAGCCGTGCGGAAACGCTTGTACCGCTCGCCGTAATCCTCAGGGGTGAGGCGTTCCCAACGACCAATGTGAGCGCCGTGGTCAGTCTCGTTGCCGCATTCAAACCAGGTGACCTTCCACGGCTGGGGATGGCCCTCGAAAGCCCGCACGGCAGCCCAGTCCTTCCCGCCATTAGGATTCGCCCCGACCGGCGCGTTAAGGTACTCGACAATATCGGCGGCGTCCCTTTCGTCGCCCCAGAAATCGGCAAGGGTTATCAGAGGCTCATCACCAACAGCCTGGCACCACTGGAGGAACTCGTCAAGGCCAAACTTCTGCCACGGTCGTTCCTCAACCGGCCCCACCACGCGCTTCCAGTTGTACCGGTGAACTTCACATCCGCCCGGCCAGCGCGCCACGGTGATGCCTGCTGCTCTTACAAACTCTAGATGCTCTGGAACTGGTGCGTTCTTCTCCGGGTCCCAGATACCGGCGCCGCGGTGGGAATACTCTTCTTGAAAGGTGGAGCCGCGACCGTCGGCCTGGTAGGCGAGGATGTTGTTACCGAAGACCCACCTGTTGACCGGCCCAATGGTCAGTTGGGGATCAACAGTCACCTTGGCGGAGGGGGCGGCGGCGCATGGCGGCTGGAAAACGATGACCCCTGAGGCAAAACCGAGTAGAATAGCCAGCAGCAGAAATCGCCGCACTCGCGATGAGGATTGGCTGGGAATCATGCTCTGTGCACCTCCTGACCTGAGCTCGCTCGAGATTCCAGACTCTTGGCTTGAGCTGGCTGAAAGACTGCCGCAGCGTGGGCGGATTGCCATCCTGGGCGCCGCGGATGCCGGTAAGACTTCTTTTGCCTGGTGGCTGGCTGAAGAGCTTTCGTCGGCTGGGCCGGTAGTCCTTGTTGATGCCGACCTGGGACAGTCTAGGGTCGGGCCGCCTGCATCTGTTGGCTGGGTGCATTACGGTACCGACCGAGGCGAGTTTGAATTTGTTGGAGACGTAAGTCCGGCTTCGCGCCCAGCGGCTACGATTGCGGCTGTTGCCCGAATGACTGCGCGTGCCCAGCGCATGGTGAAGCCTCAATGGGTCATTCTGGACACGACAGGCTACGTGGACGGGCTGGGCGCTTTGCAGCTCAAGACCGCGAAGCTACAGCTCCTGGCTCCGGTCACGGTGGTTGCAATAGGCCCACCCGGCCGGCTGGAACATCTTCGGTGGCCGTGGCGAGGCCGCCAAGAAGTCTGCTGGCTGAAAATGGAGCCAGCCGCCGGCTGTGAGCAGAAAGAAATTGAGCGCCGGCAAGCGTGGCGGCGAGAACTTTTTGCAGCATGGCTTGAGGGCGCCGAAAACACGGAATACGAGCTGGACCACCTAGCCTTGCATCACGTCCCGCCGCCCAGCGCCTTGGAACGACTGGGGCCGCAAGGCCTGCAGGGACTTTTGGTTGGTCTCGATGACGCTCAGGGTGTCGGCCTAGGCCTGGGCCTGCTCGAGGAGTTGGATTTGTCCCGCAACTACGTCCGGGTTTTGGCGCCGCCCTACACGCGACAGGCGCGGGGGCTAAGGCTCGGAAACATTCGCCTCAATCCTGACGGTTCCCAGCGAGAGGAGGGTACACCATGGCGAAACAATTCGTAAAAGACCTTCGGCCCGGGGACCGTGTGGACGGTTGTTTCGTGGTCCGCCAGCGCCGGCTCGTGCCCTTTAGGAATAAGCCCGGGAGTTTTCTCGATCTCACGCTGGCGGACCGTAGTGGCGAAGTGATAGCGCGCATGTGGGACAATGCCGAGCAGGCTGCTGAGGTCGCCGTCGTGGGAGCTGTCGTGCGTGTGCGAGGCCGCTGTGAGGAATACCAGGGGCGGCTTCAGGTTATACTCGACGCGATTAGCATCTGCGCCGAGGGGGACTACGACCCGGCTGACTTTCTCAGGAGTGGCAAAGCCGACCGTCAGGAGATGGTAAACCAACTGCGGGCGGCAGCGGCAAGCCTCCGTCACCCGCATCTTCGGGCTCTGGTTGACTCTTTCTTTGGCGACGAAGAGTTCTTGAGCAGATTCGCTGAAGCACCGGCGTCTAAACAGCTTCACCATGCGCACCTGGGCGGCCTGCTGGAGCACACCGTAAGCGTAATACGGATCCTGGAAGCCGCAGTGGAAGTCCACCCTGAACTGGACCGGGACTTGCTGATTGCCGGCGCTTTGCTGCACGACGCCGGAAAGGTAGAAGAACTGGAGGTGCGCGGCTCGACCATCGAATATACTGACATCGGACGCCTGGTTGGTCACATAGTTCTTACGGACCGGATGGTGACCGAAAAAATCGCCACGCTTATGGGATTTCCAGAAGAACTCCAGGCCCGATTGACCCACCTGCTCCTCAGTCACCACGGCCAGAAGGAATATGGCGCGCCCGTGCTCCCAATGACACCTGAGGCCTGCGCGCTTCACTACGCCGATAACCTCGATGCCCACGTCCAGTATTTCAGCGAGGTC
>JANZZA010000732.1 GCA_026419655.1 Armatimonadota bacterium
GCATTTAAGCTGCTCACAAATTCTGACCTTTCCTGTGCTGCCCGTGTTCCACTAGGTGACTGTTGCAAAACTTGGTGTCGGCCTCTCCAGACTCAGGAAAGTGCACAGGGCTGTGCAACGTACCTTGTACCCCCGACTCCTTCCGACGGCGGGGAAAGCCACTTTTGCAACAGTCTCACTAGGTGCCCACCCACCCTGGAATGCCCAGTTCTGCCAGTATTCTGTCCCCACACTGCTGACCAAGACGCCGGACGCGCTTCCCAAAGCCTTCTCTCGAGCAGCTCTGTCAAAAAGACCGTCCCTCGGCCCCCTTGCCCAAGATTTCCCTTTCCGGAACTGTTGCAAAAGCCGGCGTTGGCTCATACAGAATGAGGAGAGTGTACAACGCTGTGCGCCCGACCTTTTGCCTGTGATGTCTTCTGGAGACCGGGAAAGTGAGTTTTGCAGCAGTTTCTTTCTGTTTCCCCCTCGCGCCTGGTAACCCGTACACCATGCAGGGCGCTCAAAGCATCATGGCTTACTTATGGCCAGCAGCCTTACAGATTTCTCTAGTGGTGCGCCCAAAGCCGCCCCGGCATAGGGGATAGAGTCGGGAAACGTCGGCTGGGGCGGGCCACTGCGCAGAAAGTACCGTGGGGCCGGCTGGGTGTGAACATTTACTGGTCGGCCCCGGCACGCTTGATAAGCTCCGCCACCGCCCCCGGCGAGAGGGCTCTGCCCGTGCTGAGAATCTTTCCATCCACAACCAGCACTGGTGTCACAACCGGACCGTAGCGCCCGATTTCCTCTGGGTCGGTCACCTTTATTATTTCGGCCTGGACGCCCAGCTTCCGGGCTGCCTCCTCAGCATTGGCAGCCAGCCGCCGACACTTCTCACATCCCTTGCCGAGGATTTCAATGCGCATTCAGCTTTGCCCTCCGGTCCGACAGGGCCGACGTGCAGTCCAACAGCGCCCACGCTGCCCTGCACTCGCGGTGGCTTACTGCGTCCCCGATGCTTCAAAGCGCTGTCACAGCACTGGCCCTGCGATACGCAACTGTCAACGTTACGCTGTCCTAAGGGGGTATTCGGTTTTCTCAGGATTTTGTTTCAGGCAGGAAAGAGTCATGCGGGAAGAATCATGTCGTAGACTGCTGCAACATCCGGTGCGGGCTTACCCGGGCCGAGGAAACTGCACAACGCTGTACGACTGACCCTTTACCCGCGATTTCCTCTGGCGGCCGGGAAAACGACCTTTGCAAGAGCCTCCTTAGAAAACCGAATACTCCCCTGTCCTATGGCTCCAACTGGTACCGAAAATGCAAGACCTGTACGCCCTTGAGATGGCGCAGGGACCAGTCGAGCAGTATGGCGGACTGGTTGTGGAGTAGTTGTTCCCACCATCGGCCTACAACGAACTCTGGAATCAGGACAGTGACTGTGTCGAATTGGGTGCGCATGGCGGAAACATATTCGATAACGGGCCTGACGAGAGAGCGGTACGGCGACGGGAGACCAATGAGTGGGACATCCTGCTCCCATTGCTGCCAGCGGCGCTTGAGGGCTTCAAACTGCTCTTCGTCAGTCACCACGTGGACGGCGCGGATGTTGGCGCCCAGGCTCTTGGCATACTCGATGGCGTAGACTGTCCCGCGGTGCAGGCTGGCGACAGGCACTACAACTACGTTAGTGGGCTTCTGCCTGGGCCGCTCGAACTTCTCCAGAGTTAGCTGGCGGGCGACCGCGTCGTAGTGCTGCCTCACGCGCAGGAACATCCGCACGAACCCGGGAATAGCCAGTACGACCATCCATGCCCCGTAAAGAAACTTAGCAGCCGCCACGACGCACATAACCACGCCCGTGGCGAGGGCACCCGGCGCACACGCCAGCGCTGACCAGAACCACCCCCGCGGCCTTTCCCGCAGCAAGCGGCGTAGCAATCCTATCTGGGAAAGAGTGAAGCTAAGAAAAACGCCGACTGAGTAAAGCGGTATCAAGTGGTGGGTCGAGCCGCGGAAGGCGATTACCAAACCCACGGCTATGGCTCCGAGCAAAGCGATGCCGTTGGCAAACACCAGCCGGTCGCCCAGGTTAGCAAGCTGCCGGGGCAGGAAGCCGTCTCGCGCGAGCAGGCGAGCGACGCGCGGGAAGCCCTGGAAACTGGTGTTGGCGGCCAGGATAAGGATGGCCAGGGTGGAGAACTGAAGCAGGTAGTATGCCCACGTCTGGCCGAAGACCTTCCGGCCGAGCAGGGACATTACGGTCTGAGTGCCGGGCTGGGGCATGACGTGGAATGCGCGGGAGAGAGTGGACATGCCGAAGAAAAAGCAGGCCAGCAGGAACGCCAGGATGGTCATCACTATACGGGCGTTGCGGACTTGAGGGTCACGGAAGGCCTGCACGCCGTTGCTGACGGCCTCTATGCCCGTGAGCGCCACACAGCCCGACGCGAAAGCATGGAGGACGACCCAGGTACCCAGGTGGTGGGTGGGCTGCAGTTGGGGTATGGGATAGGGCTGATAATTGCCGGTGACGAGGCGCCACAGTCCCAAAGTTACCATCGCTCCGGCCGTGAGAATAAACACGTAAACGGGCAAAGCGACGGTCTTGGCCGATTCGCGCACGCCCCGCAGATTGAGCCACGTCAGCAGCACGATGCCCAGCACCGAAAGCCACATGCGGTAGGGAACCAGCACGGGCACGGCAGAGGCAACATTTTCTACTCCCGACGTGATGCTAACGGCTACGGTCAGGATGTAGTCAATCAGCAATGCGGCGCCAGCCACCAGACCTGCCCCACGCCCGATGTTCTCCTTGGCTACCGTGTATGCGCCGCCGCCCTCAGGATAGGCCTTTATGATTTGCTGGTAGGAAAGCGTGACCAGCACCAGCACAGCCACGATGGCCATTGCCACCGGAACCGATAAAGCCAGCGCCGCAACGCCAGCCGCTGACAAACCAATGAGGATTTCGTCCGTCGCATAGGCACAGGACGAGATGGCATCGGAGGCAAATACTGGCACGCCCAGGATAACTCCCAGGCGCTCGTGCTTGATTCTGGACGTGGGCAAGGGGTCGCCCAGCAAAAGGCGACGTAAGTTCCAACCTTCGCGCATAGTGAATTGCACCTCAAGCTACCGGAGCGACTGCGTGACCTGTAACGCTCAGAGTTTTTCTGGGGAGTTTTTGCTTTTGTCCATCACGAGCGGGCCGGGCAGCTAACAGTACTCGCGCCCGGACTATGTATCCCGCACAGAGCCGAAGGCCTCTGTGCTCCGACCACCCCGCCTTGAAATCGTCTCTCTTTCCGGCGTTCTGGCAATCACACATACGGGTCTGGCCCCTGCTGCCGTCGAATATTCTTACCTATCTGCGAGACCACACCTACCCGGCAAGGGGGTGGGTATATTCTACAAGTTTTCCCTCCTGCGAGCATCAGCAGCCTTGTTGTGCTGCTGGCCCCTGTTTTTCCAGGCTGCGCTGGCAAGCAGCGGAACAAACAAAGAAACCTTTTCCGGAGACCCCCCTTATTGGTGACTGTTGCAAAAATAGCCTCCACATAGCTGGCAGTCCTTGTAAGGCGGAGGTTGGCGCCCGCGAGTTATACCGAGCGGACCCGGATCACTCGTGAAACTGCGGTTTTGCAATGGAGGTGAAGGAAAAGGCTCAGCAAAGGAACCAGTTTCGCTTGCGGCTACCGGCTACCCAGCGCACGGAATAAACGTACCCCAGGGCATCGTGAGCATGGTCACTGACTACTGGCTCCCCAGCGCACGGATTAAACGTTACAATGGAGAAGTTCAGTATTATGCATACTACCACCGCATACAATCTGCCAGCGCGGAGGACGCCGCTAGGTCAGAGGTACTGGTACCCCCGCCCGCTGCTCATTACGGCGGCCGCCGTGGGTGCCGTGTTCGCGACATCAGGCGCCGCAGCGCAGGTAGCCCTGTGGGGTCTTGCTGCAGCAGCCGTTGCTATAGCCCTCACTTCCTCCGTCGAAGGGCTGGCAATGCTTATGCTGGTCTCGGCTGTAGACGGCATATCCAAGGGCGTACTACCGGGCTGGTTTACGCTGCTGCTGAAAGACGTGGTGCTCTGGACCTGTGTGCTGCGGTGGCTTTTCTTGCAGCTTCAAGGCTTCCGTTCGCAGGCGCTGCGGACACGCACGGCCGGCTACATCGCCCTCTTCGCGATATGGGTGTTTATCGAAGCTGCCAACGTCGCGACGGGTAATGCCCTTGTTGCTCTGGCTGGCGTCCGTAGCTGGATAGGCTGGCTACCGGTCTTCTTTCTCGCCTACGACCATCTCCGGCGCCGCCGAGAGATTGTGGCTTTCCTGATCACCATGGTAGCTGCGGCCGCTGTGGTTGGCCTTTATGGTGTCGTCCAGCAGCAAATAGGTTACGGGCACCTTCTGAACATCAGCCGTAACTTTGAATACGTTTACCGGCTGGGCATAACCGAGGGCGTCTACCGCTCGATAGGTACTCTTCCCCATCCAGGCATTTTTGGTCACTACATGGCGACCATGCTGCCCATGGCCCTATCTCTAGGCTTAGCAAGCTTCTTGCCGGCCGGGGTGCGAGCGGTCTGCCTGGTGGCTACGGTCTTCATCGCGGCAGGCGCTATCTCCAGCGGCGGGCGTCTGGCTGCAGCCGCGATGCTGTCCACGGCGGTCTTAGTTTTCCTTTTGGGCAGGCACGCCCGCACGATAATAGGCGGTATCATTATCCTCAGCGTTATCGGCTACGTTTCCCTGCGCCTTGCCGCTCCCCAGGCAGTTGAGCGCATCTCCTGGCTTTTTCGGGCCGAGACGACCATTGATCGCGTGCTGACGCCCCTCTCGCGCGGATGGCAGAGTGCCCTCAGGCACCCTTTGGGAGTGGGAGTGGCTACTGGCATCGGCATCGGGCGGGCGGCAGAGCTTCTTGGCGACGTGGGCCGCGTCTCACCCGTGGCCGCCGGCATAGTCGAAGGCGAGTTTGGCCGCGCCTTCCGAGAGCTGGGCTTCCCAGGCGGCTTCCTGGTAATCGCATTGTGTGTGCACGTAGCCTGGGCAGGCTTCAGTGCGTTTCGGGCCACGCTGCCCCCCGAATATCGCTTCGTGTCAGCAGGCCTTCTCGCCATGGTCGTCTCGGAAATCCTGGGCCTCTTCGTCGGGCCCGCCTTTTACCTCATGCCGGTGGCCGGGCTTTTCTGGATTGCCATTGCCTCGCTCTTGCGCATCGGCTCCAATGAAGACCTGGCTGATGCAGCGCCAGCCACAGTGGCCCCTGCGGCACAAGCTCTCCGACAATTGGCCCAAGCACGCAACCCCGGCCCAACACTCAACAAACCGAGGCTCCTCCGATGACCGAAAAGCTCTTTGAAGCCCTTCATGGCCTCCCGGCAGATTTAATCGTAGCTGTGCTCTCTGCGGCGCCGATCAGTGAGCTACGCGGCGGTATTCCCGTGGGGTTGCTGGCGCTGAAGCTGCCCCTGTGGCGGGTATGGCTCGTCGCTGTCATGGCCAACATTATTGCTGTGGCGCCGCTTGCCGCCGGACTTGACTGGTTAACCCACGTGCTGGCAGACAAACCCGTGGTAGGAAAGATCTTCCGTTGGTCCGTCAGACGCGCTGAGCGGAAGAAGGACCTGGTGGACAGGTATGGCTTCCCGGCCCTGGTTTTCTTCTGCGCCGTGCCCCTGCCGGGTACGGGCGCGTGGACTTCTGCGATGATTGGCCCGCTCGTTGGAATGAGGTTCCGGACGACCATGGCGGCTGTGGCTCTTGGCGTCATCATCGCCAGCGGTATCGTCACCGCCCTCACGCTAGCAGGCGTCTTTGCCGTCCAGGGAACGTCCTGACAAGCCGCCGGCCAGTGCCAACCCTGCGTCACCATGCGAGAACTACAGTTGCCAGGCTCCGGCCCGGCACTGTCACCGTCGGCTGGCGAGCCACAGACCGCCCACCGGCCACCACCCCAAAGAGGTCTGCCGTTAAGGTCCCCCTGGCTGGGCGCCACGGGGTGCTCACGGCGACAGTAGCACGCTCCAAGTCCGGGTTATATAGCCGGACCGCCAGCCGGCCCTCGGCCCATCCCAGGCCGCCGACAAGAACAGGTGGCCGCTCCCGGCGCTGGCCACCAGTTAGCCGCAGAAGAACGCCTTCGGGACGGGCAGGGTGCGGCAGGGGCTGCGTCTCCCTGTCGGCCGCTTGCCAGACCGCGGGCTCAGTTGTTTGGCGTGGGTCACTCATGCCCGCCAGTCGCTCCCAGCCGAAGCAAGTGGCGGCAACTGGGTCAAAGGCTCCCTCCCGCAGGTCCAGGGAAAAAGCGAATAGCAACTCCCCTCCCTGAGAGGCTTTGTAGTTAGTTGGCCAGTAGTTATTAAAGACATACGGAAACAAGTGGCCGTGCGGCCCGTCAACATGAGTGCGCCATTTGCCCCGGAAAAGGTCGCCGACAGTCAGCAGGGGCGCATGAGGTGTGGCAAGAAGAGCTGTTCTCCGACCGTCACTGGCTGCTGCGAAACCCTGGGCGCAATACCACTCCCGACAACCTCCCGCAAGCTGCTCGTGCTCTACCGCTATCCAGCCATAAGGTATCTCAACGTAGGCGTGCGTTGCTTCTGCCCGCTCGAACTGGAAGGGAAAAGCAAAATAGCCCGCCTCTTTAGCGTATGTGGCCTGCTTGTGAACCACGTTTATGACGTCGAGCCGCTGCTTGGGGCCAAATACCACGTAGGTGTCAACGGCCGGGACATCAGCCCCTGTACGGTTCACCCTGAGCACGGCCCGCCCCAGCCCGCTCTCGACCAGCTCAACCCGCGCTGCGGTGTGGGTAATCGGCATCACGTCGACCGCAGGTCGCCCATTCTCCACCCGGCCTGTACCATCGCCTCCAAGCACGTAAAGAAACTGGTTGAGGCCATATCCGCTCGCCTGGTCCACCCATTCATAGCCGTCGGAGATGCTCTGCAAGCTTTCAATGGCGCCTGTGGACGGGTCAAAGCGCAGACGCAGGTCTTGTGTCACCCAGGTCCACTCATCCACACCTGGCCGGAGCAATGGCTCCTGGGCACGGCAGACTTCCGCGGCGGCCCGCGACCGTACAAGCGCGTACGCGCGATACCCCATGGCCGGCACGCTTTCCGCCAGGAACAATAATCCCTTTTGTGTCGGCTGAGCCACAGCAGGGCTGCCCGATGGGGCCACCACCGTCACATTCTCGGCCGCCGTGGCTCTAACGGACACCACCATATCCCGTGGCCACGATAGCTCATTGAAAACCACCAAAGCGTCCCGGGCCCTCCCGGCCCCGGAGGCACCCACAGCGTCCCGCATTGCCGCAAGAGCCCGTTTCTGCAGCGCCTCAGCCTTTGCCGCAGCTCTTGTTGCATATGCTGCCTTGTACTCCCACTGCTTGACCGTCTGCTCGCTTTCTGGCGCAGAGATGCTGCACCAGGCGCCCCAGGTGTGCTCGTCGTAGAACAGTATCTCGTCCCAGGCGTCGCGAAGAGCTTCACCGGGCCAGGCTTTTTCCGCCGCCTTCGCCGAAGCTGCGGCCAGGGCAAACCAGCGCTGCGCTGTCTCCAGGCGCGCCTTCGCCCACCTTACCAGAGCCGTCTCGAAAGCGGACGACCCTGCCCCGTCTTCCCAGTACACGCCCATGTCACCACGAAACACCGGCAAATCCGGGCCCCATTTCTGCTCAACATAGCGGAAAAACTCATCGTCCCGCGCGAGGAGGATTTTTGGGTA
>JANZZA010000053.1 GCA_026419655.1 Armatimonadota bacterium
TAAACGTGCTTCAGTGCCGGCCACTGTTCATGCCGGGCGCCCAAGCCTCCGTTGAGATAAAAGAAGACCTGTCGCCGCAGGACGTACTCTTTCGCTCAAACCGCATGATAAGCGGCGGCGTGGTGTCAGGCATACGCTATATCATCTACGTCGATCCTGCCGCCTACAGCCGCTCGTCAATGGACACGAAGATGGCCTTGGGCAGACTGGTAGGCAAACTCAACGATCACCCGGCCATCGCAGAAGGCAAAGTTATGATGGTGGGACCCGGGCGATGGGGCAGCTCTAACATAGAACTTGGCGTGAACGTCGGCTACGCTGACATTGATAACGCCGCCGTGCTGGTCGAGATTGGCATGGAAGAAGCCGGCCACATGCCTGACGTATCCTACGGGACACATTTCTTCCAGGACCTGGTCGAGCAGGGCATAATATTCCTCGCCGTTTATCCGGACGACCCAGCCTCAGCGTACAATCGAGACTTCTTCGCCACAGCAGCCAACGCCCTCAGTAATCTCGTGCCTGGCGCGGAAGATTTTGAGCAGGTAATCCGCGTCCTCGACGTACCAGCGGTCACGGGCGGGCGCTATGCCAAGGTAATCGCCGATACCACAAACCGCACCGCCGTGTGCTTCCTGGACAGCGCCACGTGAAGCCGGCCCTCACCAGCACCCTGCTCTGCGCCCTGAGTCGAGCGGTCGTCGCCAGTGCAGGTAAACACTCGCGAGACCACACACCTGAGGCCCAACGGCAGCGTCGTCAACAACCCTCCAGCCGCCGCGCGCAACCCTCCCGCGCGCGACGTGAGTGCGCGGGACCCGTAGCGGGTTGGCAGCCCAAAAACAAGTGGTTTTTGGCCCCAGCAACCGGAAGACGAAGCGTTTATCACAGCCTCTAGAAGACCGGCACGCGAAACCACTTTTCCCGGAGACCGTGGGACCTACACTTTCCCTTAGCTGCTCCGTAGCAAGACTACTGCGTCCCACTTGTCGTGGCGGGGGCTTTCAACGCACCAGAATTGCCGGGCGCAGGAGGACTGCGTCGCCCCGGCAGGTCTCGAGCATTGGCCAGTCGGGCTGGGCGCTTATGATTTCCGGGCCGTCGGGACGAGCAACAATGGTATCTTCGGATTTGGTGCCCGCGATGGTGGGATTCCAGGCGAAGGCCTGATTTTCGAAAACGGTTTCCGGACAGGTGGGACTGGCGCGATAGTCTCGCGGGGCATAGCCCGTCGCGCCGCCTTGATGATGCCGCCGCCACTCGTCCGGATAGCCGGCCTCTGCATAGGTTTGTACGGCCCGCTGGAATATCTCGCCCACCTTTGCGCCAGGAATCGTCGAAGCAATCAGACAAGCATCAACACAGCACACAGCCTCATGGCGGCGGAGCAGCTCTGGATCAGGCTGGCCAAAGTAAACCACGCGGCTAGCAGAAACGCCCAGCCCCCAGCGCCGGGCGCCGATAACCAGCATGGCGTGGCGCTCCAGCCTGCGCTCCGTCGGTATCGGGTGACGGAAGTTGTAGCAGCGCTCATCAGTGGCGACCAATAGCACGGCGGGCGTGATGCCTGCGGCAAGGAGCCTGTGCGCCAGAAGCGCCGCGATTTCGTGCTCAGTCATTCCCGGCTCGATTTCGCGGGCCGTTTCACCCAGTGCGTTGGCGGCCCGCGCCCCAACCCATCGGTATCGCTCGATTTCCGGCGGGAGGAGTTGCCACCGTAGCCGCGCAAGGGCCTGGGATTCATTAGTTGCGCCCGGTGGCCAGGCGCCATCGCTTGCGACCTTGTCGCCGCCTATAAGTTCCTGCTCAATCCGGCCCTCTGGCTCATGCCACGGCTGCTCATGGGTAACAATGGGTAACTCCGCCACTTCCTCGGCCAGCAGACGCGGAAGCTCGATGTTTGTGGCCACGAGATGCACGGCGTCGCGGGTCACTAGCAAGCGGCCGACGCCTGTCTCGGTCGCCATGGCAACGTGGCTATCACCGCCGCACGTAAGCCACGCAAAGTTTGCCTGGCTGCTGAAGCCTACGGCGTCGTAACTGCGGCTGTCCATGAATTCCCGCACGCGGTCAAGCTTGGCCTGGAATTCCTCAAGGCGCGTCATCGAAGTGTTCCCCCGACAGGATTATTGCGGCAAGAAGCAATCGCGTATTTTACCAGGGGCGAGCGTGCTCCTTTTTCGGAACAGGCAAGAAAAGAAGTGGAGCGCCCCGGTATTCACCCGGTAGTCATGTGCGCCGGCCGCCACCAGTGATGCCATGGGCGACCGCTGCGAGACATCCCTTGGTAGCCCCACCGATGCGTGACCCGCGTCAGGGCGTGCCGTTAATTTCCGCTGCCTGGGCGCGGCGCACCGGTGAAAGCATTCTTTCGCAACAATCACCTGCGGCAGAGCGCAAAGACTATACAGCCCACTTGCGCAGGCCGGCTGCGAAAGATGCGGCCGTACGCAATGCTTACCCGCAGAAACCTTGCTGAGGCTTACCCAGCGATGTCGTCGAGCAGGTAAGAGCCGGCGAGAGTGGAAACGGGACTGTGGTGATGGAAAGCCATGAGAACGTGCACGATGGTTGGCGTCTTTTTCATGCTCAGCGTGGTTTGCCATGCCACCGACGCTGTCGCGACGCTTCTGCCCAATGGCTCCTTCGAGGAAGGCGTTGGCACAGCACCCGCCGGCTGGACGCTGGTGGGAAAGGGTGAGTGGATAAACAATCCCCGCGTTGCCCATTCCGGCAAGCGCTGCGTCATGGTTGAGGGCGATGGTCAGTCGGTGATGTACTGGCGCACCGACGCTTCTATGATCCAGCCGGGGCGCCTTTACGAATTTCGGTTCTGGCACCGGGCCGACCCAAACGTCACCGGCGGCTGCCTTATCTCCGGGCCGTCCTTTGCCAATGACGACCATGGTTACACCACACAGTGGCAGGAGGCACGGTACGTTTTCCTGGCCCCACCCAAAATACCACCCGAGGCCTACATTCGCCTGGGCATATGGGTCACCAAGGGCCGCGTCTATTTCGATGATGCAGCATTGTTCGCAACAGAGGTCTTCCACAGCACCCAGGGCAATATTGAGTTGGGCGAAGGAGAAAGAATCGTGGGCGCTGAGTACACCTGCTCCCCTGATTACTGGGGCTACGGGAACTATTATAGCCGGGCGCTGGCTGACTTTTCTTGCGGCTGGAACACTAATCGCTGGGCCTTCGGCCCAGGCAGCTACGTCACGTACAAGCACGAAATACCGGGCGCAAGCATTAAAACCGCCACGGTGGACATCAACGTCAACTATCACACGGCGGGCCAGTGCGTGGTCGAGGCAAGCAACGATGGACAAAACTGGCACACTGTCGGCACCGTAGCCACTGCTTCGGGCGGGAAGTTTTCGATACCGCAGGAAGTATTGCCAGCAGGCGTGCTTTACGTGCGGCTGCGCTCGCCAGGCCAGGAAGAAGCACGGGAAGATTCGGCTCCCGGTTCCTTTCAGATTGACCGCTATTTGTTCCGCGCCACCCTCGACCGCGACATTGGTACCTTCCGCGGCCACACCACCTACGTTACCTATGAAAAAACCTCTGACGACCTGCCAGTGCGAATTACTGCGCTCGGTTCAGGACCTGGAGAGCACAAAGCACGTTTCCAGGTGACAAATCGCCGGTCAACGACTGCCAGACTGCGGGCGGAACTCGTGGCGACGCTGGTGACGGCAGGCCGCGAGGAGAAATTTTCGGGCGAAGCGCCAGTTGGGCCCGGGAAAACGAGTGAAATCGTGGTGCCGTGGATGGTGCGCGATGTGGGCGAGTACAAAATTGCGTTCAGCGTAAAAGAAGGCCCCAACACAGTCAGCTCTGGCACCGCAGGAGGATTTACGATACCTGTGGTCCAGGATGCGTCCTATGGGTACGCCATTCGGAGCGACGAGGCAGCAGATGTGTGGTGGTGTGAGGGTGCGTGGAAGGTGGGTCTGGACCGGCCGGCGCCCGAGAAAAAGCTGGCCGAAATGAGCGTCCAGGCTGCCCGCGGAGAGTTCGAGCCAGTCCAGTTGGTCATACGCCCCAAGCGCGAATTAAAAGGTCTGACGGTGAGGATTTCAGACTTCCGTGGGCAGAGAGCCAGTCTCCCGGCCTCAATCGTGACCGTAAAGCAGGTTGAATACGTCGAGGTGACGATACCGACGGACCGCTTCGGCTGCGAGGGCTGGTGGCCCGACCCCCTGCCGCCCGTGAGAGGCCCAATTAGTGCCCCGGCGGGCCGCAATCTGCCCCTGTGGCTTACCGTCCATGCACCAAGAAACGCCCGGCCCGGGACCTACAAGGCCACTGTGACGGTCTCGGCTGACAGGGGCTTCAGGATTGATGTGCCGCTGAGGCTGCGCGTGTACAATTTCGAAATCCCTCGAGAAGTTCACCTGCAAACCGCCCTGGGCATAAACGCCGGCGACATATGGCTTTACCACAACCTCACCGCACCAGAAGACCGGGAAGCTCGCGAGAAAGTCTGGGACCTTTACATGCAGAACTGGCGCGACCACCATATCTCTCCCTTCGGTTTCAGCCTGCGTCCGTGGAAGGTCAACATCACGGGCGCGTACTGGCAGGGCGGCGACCTGACCTCAGACGGGCCTCACTCTGGCCGCCAGTGCATGCAGATTAGCGACCCCGGCCCGGGTAATCCTGCGTCGGAGCACACTCAAAAACTGCCTATTGAGCGCGGCGCGACGTACGTGCTGCGGTTTTGGGCGCGGACCGCAACTGACGGCCAGGAGTTTATGGTCACTCTTGGCCAAAACGATGAGACCAGCCAGTGGCTCTGGGGCCGAAACATTGACATCACACTTGCCGGCAGCACCAACTGGAAAGAATACGAAATAAAACTGCCGCCGGACAGGTTCACAGATCGGACGGCAACGGTGGGACTGGCGCTCAGACCGTCACGATGGGTCGAGGACGGTTCAACGACAGGCACCACCTGGTACGACGACGTGTTCTTCGGACAAGAGGGTGGCGAGAACCTGGTCGAGGACCCTGGCTTCGAGGTCGGCTGGGACAGAGTGCAGGTAGAAGTGGACTTTTCTGAGTGGGACCGAGACGCCGAGAAATATCTCGATGGCTACGGATTCAACACCTTCGTCATACCCATCCAGGGACTCGGCTGGGGGCGCTATCCCAACTACGACCCCGGTTCCTTTGGCCCCTTCACGTTCGGCACGCCGGGCTACGAGCGTCTCATGGGCGATTACCTCATGCAAATCCAAAACCACCTGGAAGAAAAGGACTGGCTGAAGAAGGGATTTATCTACTGGTACGACGAGCCAGAAGTGAACGACTATCCCTTCGTGGTGGAGCGGAACAAACTGATAAAACGGCTGGCGCCAAAGCTGACCAGAATGCTCACCGAAGAGCCACACCCGGAGCTGACAGGGGACGTGGACCTCTGGTGCCCCCTGCTGAGTGCGTACGTGCCCAAGACGTGCCAGGAGCGGCAGGCAGCAGGCGACCGGGTCTGGTGGTACATCTGTTGCGGGCCTCGCGCCCCCTTCCTGGGCGAATTCATTGACCATCCGCACACTGACATGAGGGCCTGGCCCTGGGCCACCTGGAAATGGCGCGTCGAAGGTTGCCTCATCTGGACGACGACC
>JANZZA010000075.1 GCA_026419655.1 Armatimonadota bacterium
GGTGAGGTCTTCAGCGCGTGTGCCGTTTATCCGCAGCAGCCGTGGACAGTTGAATATCGCTTCGCCCGGCCGGCCCGGCAGCGTAAAGAACTGAAAATAGCCGGCCTCATCGTCCACGAATACGCCGTCGGCCACTGCACGCTCCAAGAGCTCTTCCATCCATGGATAGACTTCGCGGTCACGGGTAAAGCCGAGGTGAAGACGAGGCGGCTGGCCGCCGACGCCGGGCTCGTTAAGCCAGGCTGTCAGAGCGTCCCAGTCCACGCCGGCCATGATAAAGCGGAGGGACGCGGACTGATTTAGGCCATCCTCTGGCCGCCCCGACTCGAAAGGCACGTCAGCATATGCTGCTATGTCGGCATCCCCGGTGGCGTCTATGAAACAGGCGGCCTCGAGAATATGCCGGCCTGACTTGTTGTGCACTTCGACGGCTACCAGGCGGCCATCTTCGACGTGGGCGGCCGTGGCAACGGTGTGATACAGTAGCTCCACACCCGCTTCCACGGCCAACTCCTCAAGTACGTATTTCAGGCGCTCCGGATTGAAAAAAATACCGTCGCCATCGTCCGAGGCGCGACGGGTGGCCTCCACGATCTCCTCGTGGATGCCTCGCACCAGCCAGCGGTCGCCAATGCGGAACGGCATGAGGGGCGTGACCAGACCGAGAGTAGACGTGCCGCCAAGAGCGCCGAATTGCTCGAAACATAGCACGCGGGCACCCTCTCGCGCCGCCGCGACCGCCGCCACAGAACCAGCCGTTCCCCCACCAGCCACAACCACGTCGTAAGTGTACGTCATGCTGCATCCCTCTCTCACAAGCCAGGGCAAGCGAAACAGGCGGCTACCCCCAGGCCCTTCTCTGTACCTGTGCCGCAACCTTCAGGCCGGGCCACACTCAGCCGGGCCATGACGGTACTCTTCAGCCTCATCATGGCTTTCCCTGGGCCGCTCGCGAGAGTCCGGGAAGCGTCCCAAACCACTTCCTCTGGGGCCGCCCTTTGGAGACTTTTGCACAACCCAGCTTTGGGCACGCTGACTTCCCTAGCAAGTAAAACCTTGGGGCCGCAAAATAGCACCCTCTGCGCCGGTCAGCCCGAAAACGAGCGTTTTGCAACAGCCTCCTTTGACAAGGGTTGTCCCCCAGACATCCTTTCCAAACTTTTCGTGCTATTTCCACCATACGCACCGCCGGGATTACCCGCACGGGAGAGGGCGTGTTACAATGGCAGGGGAAGCAGTGGGGAATAAGGTAAACGGTACGGTAGATGCCTCATGCGGCTGGGATTTGCTTACGACGACGTTTTTCTCGAGCACGGCCACGAGAGTCACCCCGAAGCTCCCGGACGGCTCCGGGCCATAATGCAGCACCTGCAGGCCACTGGGTGGATGGGAGAGCTTACGCCCATTTCCTTCGAGCCGGCGCAGCCCGAGGAGATTGCCTGGGTACACGACGCCGAGTACGTGGAGGAGGTGGCTCAGTTATCCCGCATGGGCGGAGGCCATTTGGACTTCGACACGGAAGCCACGCCGCGCACGTATGAGGCGGCCCTAGCAGCAGCCGGAGCCTGCATGGCAGCGGTTCGCAAAGTGCTCACGGGCTACCTGGATGCAGCCTTTTGTGCAGTCCGACCGCCGGGCCACCATGCCCTGCCCGCTCGCGGCATGGGCTTCTGCTTTTTCAACAACGCTGCTCTGGCTGCTGAAGCTGCCCTGCGCCAGGGAGCGGAGCGAGTGGCCATCCTTGACTGGGACGCCCATCACGGCAACGGAACTCAGGAAATCTTCTATCATCGCGGCGACGTGCTTTATATGTCCATTCACCAGGCCTACCGGTTGGGCGGGGGCGGCGTATTCTATCCTGGCACGGGCACGGTGGATGAATTGGGCGTAGATGCGGGGCTGGGTAAGACCATCAATGTCCCTCTACCTGCGGGAGCAGGGGACCAGGACTACATAGAGGCCTTCGAGAAAATATTCGTGCCCGCTATCGAGCTACATGCGCCTGACCTCATTATCGTGTCCGCCGGCTACGACGCTCATCACTCGGACCCAATCACCGAAATGAACCTGAGCGCGGCGGTATTCCACCGGCTGACTAGCATAGTAAAAGGCGTCGCCCAGACGACGTGCGACGGCGCCGTGGTATTCGTGCTCGAGGGAGGATACAACCGTGTGGCTCTGGCACGGTCAGTCGAGCAGACGCTACGGGCAATGGCCGGGGAGCCGCCTGCTGATGATAACGACCGGCTGCCGGCGGTGCTGCCCGCGTATCACGCTGCCGTCCGCCGCTATCTCGACCACGCCATTGAGATGCACAAGTCGCGACTGGGGCTTTGAGGATAGCAACTCAACCCCGCAGCCTTTGCCCATACCACCAGCGCGAAAAAGCCTTGTACGCGCTGGGGAAGTCAGCACGCAAAAAGGTGGGTTGTTTAACAGCCGCCGGATAGAACACAACCACCCCTTTCAGTAGTCAGCGGGAGTATCGGGTTTTCTAAGTATACTGTTGCAAAAGTTTCTGCAGCGCCTGGGACATGCGCTCCGAGGCAAAAGGTGAGAGACACAAGTTTATAAACTTTTGTGGCCCTGTATAACTCAACACCGGGTTTTGGGACAGACCACCAAGGTGCTTCTCCAGGCCTTACTCTTTCCCGCCTGAAACAAAATGCTGAGTAAACCGAATACTCCCGTAGTCAGCCTTTGCTTTTCTCGTCGCTCAGGAGTAGAGTTACGTTCGCGGCCAGCGTCAGCGCACGTGCACAAGTGCGGCGCATGGCCCGAGGGAGAAAAAGGTAGATGCAGGATCGAAATTGGATGCACGCAGTTTCCGACCAGGAGAGGATGCGGCGGAACACAGAGATGGCACAACACCTTGAAGCCCGCTTGCGCGACATGGAAGCGTGGACCGAAGAAGAATGCATGCGTCTGAAGATGCCGCCGCCTGCGCGCAAGGCAGCCGAGGCAGCATGGCGGCGGGTTGTGCTGCGCCGTCGTTATCTCGTCATACCGCGACACACGCCGGTGGAGCAGCGGTTCTTGCGGATGATGATCAAGCTTGCCATTGCTGAAGACCCGC
>JANZZA010000170.1 GCA_026419655.1 Armatimonadota bacterium
CCAGCACTTTGCCTTTGCGTTTTTCGATACGCCACTCGGCAGTGACGAGGTCCGGATAGGCCGCTGACAATTCTCGGGCCAGATGCCGCGCCAATTCTCTGGTGGTCTCGAAGCGATAGGCCCGGATTATTGGCACGAATAAATGCAGACCTGTCTTCCCGGACGTTTTGACGAAAGCCATCAGCCCCCACTGCGCCAGTTTCTCGCGCAAGATTTTCGCCACGTGTTTACATGTATCGAGAGCTTCTAAGCGTTGAGCGTTGGCGTCCTCATCCAGCGCTGCCTTTGTCCAGGGGTCGAGGTCGAAGACGATGTAATCAGGATAGTTTAAAGCACAGGCCTCAACAGTTTCCTCGGATCCCGCCGCGGCTTCGGGCCATGGGTTACCGTCTGCAGATACCCGTGCGTACCAGGCATGCATCTCAAGGTTAGCGGTGTTGGCGAGCCACAAAAGAGCAGCTACGTTGTCGCACACCACGCAACGCACATCCCGCCGCGCTGATGGGGCGTAAATAGAAACCAACCGGACGTATTCGGGCACTGTCTCGTGCCAGTCGCGCTGGTAGAACGAATGTCCAGCAATCCCGTCCACGTAGCGGCGCAGGGTCAGGGGCCGGTCTCGCAGATAAGGCAACAGCCAGGGTGAAACCTCGGCGTAATAGGCCAGAAAATCGCGCTTGAGCAGCGGCCGCCTGTCTGGCAGCCGCGGCCAGAAGACCTTACCGAGGTTGCTGAGCCGCACTTCTCCCTGAGGCAGTCGAAGAGAAAGATGGATTGTTTTGGCTGAGCGGATCTCGTCGGCGAGAGCGCGGGCCTCAGAGGCCATCAGGCGGCCTGCACAGTTGAGGTCGCCGGCCCCAGCCCGCTCGCCGCAACGGTCCGGCTGGCCTCCAGGCGCCGGTTTGCCTCTTCCACCTCTGCGCTGCGCGCCGCGTTTTGCCAAATTCCTCACCTGCTCCCCACCACTGACCCGCCAACGCTATGCCAGTGGCTTCGACAGGCCAATCAGCTCCATCTCCCGGCAGCCTTTCTGTCTGCGACCTACTTATCCCCAGGAGGAGCCGGTCCTGGCGACACGCCGCAAAGACCTTCACTGCCGTATCTCTGCGCGTCCCAGTTGTGCGACGGATCGCGAGCATGACCGCGCTTAAGGCGTAGCTTCAGTCGGGGGCTGCGCGGCGGCCAGGCTCTGGCACATCTCCGCCGCTCGCTGAGCCAGCCGCTGCCACAACTGCCACGCTATCCGCACCCGCTCGCTCATGAACCGCTTCTGGTCTATATAGCGCACGTACTCGAAGACCTGCTTGACGGCCCGGGTAGCCCGCTCGTCTGCAGCCATGGCGGCCGCAAGATTAGAAACCAGTTCACGCTTCTCGTCTTCGACCATTAAGGCAGCAGCCATTTGGGCCTGACAGTCAGCACAGGTCCGAAGACCCGGGCAGGTGCCCGGCTCGTGCCCTTTAGCCTGGTTCGCTGGCGCAAGGTAGTGACGGGCCGCGTCTTCCAATGTCTCTGCTGTTAGACGTGGTTCCTCTTCGCCCCACGCCTCCTGCCCCGCCTGGCGAACCTTCCACAATAGCATCATGTACGTGTTGACTATGCCCCAATGCTCTGCGGGCACTTTGACAGGTCGTCTAGCTTGGGCTGCCGCGCCAGGCTTGTCGAGCATGGTCGCCTTCGACGGACTCCCCATGCGGGTGAGCGGTTCAGACAGCGGGAAGGCGATCTTCAGCTCGGCGGCCCACAAGTTAGCGACGCTCTTAGCGGGCCTGCCGTACAGCTTTGCGTCCCCAGGATAAACGCTGGCGAGGAAGGTCTTGCCGATGAACACGCTCCACAGACCGCCCCGCTGGGCTACTCGCATCTTGGGACTACCCACATCCTCGCAGCTTATGGCCTCACTGATTTGCTGGTCAATGGCCTGAAGCCTCGCATGGAGCGACCCGTAGGGGCCGGGGTCAGCTATGCGAAATACCACGCGACCGGCGAGCACCACAGGCAACGGCGCATCAGCCACCGCAATCGCCGAACAAAATGCGACAAAGGCAACAAGAGGTAGCCTCATTATGGCTTCTTCCCTCCACTGCAGGCTATCTGGTCAAGGCCGGCCTTTTTCTGGCGGCCCAGCGAACACCTAGCAGGACTTTTTGACACGATTGGCCCGCCAAAGTTCCGCTCCCAAGCTGGCTGTTAATCACTGAACAGGATCGAAAGCTGGCCCGACGGCACGTCCGCCCGGCGCCCGCCAATGGTTATAAACGGTGCCGCCCTAGCCACCTGAACGCCCAGGGCAGCGAGTTGTCGCCTGTCGGTAAATCGCCCCTTTCGGCGCGCAGCCGAAATGCGCTGCACCGCCACAGGACCTAAACCGGGTACCCGCAAGAGCTCCTCTCGGGCGGCAGTGTTTATCTCGACCGGAAAGAACTCCGGGTGCGCCGCTGCCCAGGCGAGCTTTGGGTCACGGTCAACCGGCAAATTGCCGTCATGACCAAAAACTAACTCACCCACAGTGAAGCCATACTGTCGCATGAGAAAGTCGGCCTGGTAAAGGCGCTGCTCACGTATCTCTGGCGTCGGAGGCAAGTTTTCCAGGGGCGTCCCCTCCACAGGCCGAAAGGCTGAATAATAGACGCGGCGAAGGCGGAGCCGACGGTAAAGGTCAAAGGAGGTGCCCAGCAATTCCAGGTCACTTTCGCCAGCCGCCCCTGCAACATATTGGCTCGTCACGCCCGAAGGTATGCCAGCGGCCGCTGCTTGAGCCACAGCCTTTTCCAATGTGCCCAGAAGCCCAGAGGCGAAATTCTTGTCGGGCGCGATGCGAGCCAACCGATGGGCGCTCGGTGCCTCCAGATTAACGGACACGCGGTCGGCCAGCCGGACAGTCTCCTCGATGGCGGCGTCGGACGCACCGGGAAGGATTTTCAGGTGCATGTACCCCCGGTAGCCATACCGCCGTCGCAGGATTGTCGCAGTATCAACGATGAGAGCCTGAGCACCGTCAGGTTCCGATGGCATAGCGCTGGACAGAAAAATACCCTGCACCAACCCGCGCGTTTCCATCTCGATAAAGGCGCGAGCCAGTTCCTCGGGCCGGAAGCCAGCTCTTGGCACGTCAGCCCCAGCCCGCGTGGCGCAGTAAGCGCAGTTATTCCGGCACGCATTCGTCATCAGGACCTTGAGTACTGGCAAACAACGCCCACCAGCAGCCGCAGGATAAATGCAGTGCTCAAGGCCACCAATAGGACAACCCGGGAAGGAGGCCGTGTCTCTTGTCTGAGTACGGCTCGCTCCGGGCGCAGACACGTCATACTGCGCCTGCTCGCCAAGGAGGTCGAGCTTTTGCTCAAGGGTTGGCGCTGCCACGGCAATAACATTGTACAAACATCAGTTCGCCATGTCAAGGCTATTCGTTAGAGGTGAAGTATTCGGTTTTACAAGGAAACCCTTGCAAAAGTCGCTTTCCGGGCCGCCAGAGGGAAATGGGGACTAAAAGGTGAGTGGAACAGCGTTGTGCACTTTGCTCGGTCTGGGTAGGCCGCCACCAGGTTCTCAGACAGTCTCCGAGGGAGACTTTTGCAAAACTCTCTTTACCCACCGCCGGCGGAAACGGCGGGTAAAAGGTTAGTCATAAGGGGTTGTGCACTCTCCTCGTTCCAGGTGAGCCGACGCCGGTTTTTCAACAGTCTCCGAGGAGAGTCTTCGCGCCTGCCTCTTCCCTGCCTGAAACGAAATCCTGAGTAAACTGAATACTGCCTGTCCCTGCCAATTTGTTGAAAATCCGCAGGAAAACAACCTCATACGGCGAATCGGCCCGTCTCAGGAGCGCACCATCGCCCGCTCCGCGTCACCGCGCTAGAAACGTCCGTAACGTGGCTGGCCGGCAGCGCAGACAATGGTCCTCGCTACGAGGTGCGGAGCCGCAGAAAAATCCAAAAATCAAGTGAGGCGACCATGACTCCCAAGGAAAGAATACTAACGGCAATGAGGCACGGGATACCTGACCGGGTGCCCGTAACGCCCGACATGTCAAACATGATACCAGCCCGCCTCACTGGAAAGCCCTTCTGGGACATCTACCTCTACCAGGACCCGCCACTATGGCTGGCTTACATCGAAGCGGTAAAGCACTTCGGCATTGACGGCTTCCTCGACTACCAGGTCGGCGTAATCTTCCCTGATGAGGTGCCCCCGCCGGACCCAAATCCCTGGCAACTGGCCATAGTGGAGCGACGGCCCGACAGGCTGGTAACGCAGGCCTACCGCCAGATACGCGGCGAACTACAATGGGCTACCACTTGCGACGTCTACCCACGCTACGACCCGCCCACCTACGCCCTGCCGCTTGACAAAGTAGGCCTGCCGCCTGTGCCGGACTGGTGGGAGCCTGTTGAAGACATCAAGGAGTGGCCCACCGACCCGGAACTTTTCTACATGGCCTACGAGATGATGGGCGACCATGGCGTGCTGGGCATGGTGTGCGGGACAAGCTGTGTAGTTTATGGTGAGGCCGGCGTATATGAGTACTACGACAATCCCGACCGCGCGCGGGCAAGGACGGCTGAAGTCTTAGAGGCCGCCCGTCGCCGTTTCGAAAACATAATGCGCATGAAGATAAAGCCCGACTACATCTGCTGCGGCGCCTCGGGCACCCTGATCTTTCAGACCGTGGAAATGTTTCGCGAGCTTTCTCTGCCGGTCGTCCAGGCGGTAACAAACTGGTGCAAAAACGCCGGTATTGTCAGCCACGTCGATTCCTGCGGGCCGGAGCGAGAACTTGTCAAAATCTGCGCCGAGGAGACGGACCTGGACGTGATAGACCCACTGGAGCCCCCGCCTATGGGGGACTGTGACCTGGCCGAGCTCAAGCGTCTGTACGGCCACAAGCTATGCCTCAAGGGGAATCTTCACACCACTGCCGTCATGCTGCGCGGCACCTACCAGGAAGTTCTCGAGGCATCCCGGAAGGCCATAGAGGACGCGGCCTACGGCGGCGGTTTCATCCTGTCCACGGGCGACCAGTGTGGCCGCGACACGCCCGACGAGAATATAAAGGCCATGATTGACGCCGCCGAGCTCTATGGACGCTACTGAGCGGCCGGCCGCCGGCCCTGGCGTGGACACTACCGACTGAAAAAGCCTTGGCTCTCAAGGGACTGCTGCCAAAGCTGGTGTCGGCTTATCCAGGGTGAAGAAAGTCTGCAGCGCCGTACGCAAGACCGCGTACCTGAGACCGCATTTGGGAGGCAGCAAAGGAGCTTTTGCAACAGTCTCCTCAGAAACCACGCGCAGCCAGCAACCAAAGCATCTGGGGAAACTGGTTCTTATGTCACACGGGCCAGACAGCAGAGAGAAGCTTTTCCTCTTTACTGACCTCGCGGCGGAATCCCGTACCACTCACTGAGCCGGCTCGCCCTGCCATAGCTGCTCCATGTACCGCAGGCTGCGGGCGAGGGCGGCCTTCCGCTCAGCCGTCGGGACGTGCTCGAAGGCGATGACGTGGCGCCGCTCAACCTGCTGCGGGCGCAAGACCGCGACGTATTGTCCTAGCGGCGCGTCACCAGTCCCAAGCTCTACCGAATATACCGGCATATCGGGCTGGCCCAGGACGTGGTCTTTCCAGCCGACTATGCGGATACGCTCCGGGTAGCGCTGGGCAAGCTCCCAGCCGGGCTGGCGGCAGGTAGTCAGGTGGCCGATGTTCAGCAGCGGGCCGGCGTTGGGACACTCCAGCCGCGCAATAAGATACTCACAGTCGGCCACGCTCTCGGCAATGCCGTGATAATGGACGTCGGCAGCCACGTAGACGGGCACATCAGCGGCCTCGCCGGCGACGGTATCCATAACGCGGGCCAGTCGGTCAAGGCCCTCTTTCTTTACTTCGACGGGCAGGCCAGGAGCCGCGGCAACACCTGCGCTGTGGCAGATGTATC
>JANZZA010000233.1 GCA_026419655.1 Armatimonadota bacterium
AGATGTGTATAAGAGACAGACTGATGATAGCTGGTCACGCCAGCCAGTGGGGCTTTTCCCCCGTCACGTTCTGGCCATTGACACGCCCCGCACAACAACGTAACCACAGATGACGCCCCGGGCTGCTTCAGGCCACACTCCGCTGAGCAGAAGACGGTGAATAGCACGCGCGGCCGGAGCGGCGTGAAAAGTTTGGTGAGAGGCTTGCGAGACGCTCAATATCGCACTCTGGGATTGCAGGCCGCGTCCGGGAGACACTGATGTAGGAACGAGACGACGCGGTGACAGGGATTTCATATCGCACCTGTAGATTGCAGGGATGCTCTGACCCCGCACGACTAAAACAGCCTGAGCGTGGGATTCCACCCGTAGACTGGAGGAGTTTTCCGGTGCAGACCGACGCCCTACTCGACCACGGGCAGGGTTGGAGAAACAGAGGAGACTGTTGCAAAACCTCGTGTCGGCTTACGTAGACCGAGGAATGTGTACAACGCTTTATGACTGACCTTTTACCCGCGATTTCCTCTGGTGGGGGAAAGTGACTTTGCAACAGTCTGCAAGGAAAAAGGGGCAAGGTCTGACCAGGGCGCTCTGAGGAGCAGTCCAGGCGAGGGTGTTTCGGGAGAGGGAATGTGCGTGAGACATTCTGGTGCGACACGTGAGCGCAATAAGAAAGCACCTCCAGGAGACCGTTGCAAGAGTCGCTTTACGCCCGCCCGGACGCGACCGCGCATAAGGGTGGCACACAGAGACGCGTACACTTCCTTGGCTCTGTATAATCCAACACCAGTAATTTTGAGAGTTCCTCAAGGAGCCGGACAGTGCTAGCGAAGGGACATCCACCTGAGGGCAGAATATTCCCTGCAAGTGTTATTACGTTTTGCCAGGAGCCGGTCACCAGGCGCTACTGAGGCGTCATACTTCACCCAGCCGGCTCCAGGAGGTGACTGATGGTGCCCGTGTACGAATATCGCGTCATCCAGAGCGCGGCAGGCGCGCCCGTGTCGCATCTCAACGAGCGCATCAACGCCATGGCAGAAGAAGGCTGGGAAGTCATCGGCATCTCCGGAGACAGCACTGTCAACGTAATCATGCGCCGGCCCAAACAGCAGGCAGCTCAGCAGCCTCAGCCGCAGGCGCAACAGTCCAGCACGCCACAGCAGCAAGCGTAAGGCCTGGGGGCGCCCAAGGCCGTGTTTGTCGGCGCATAGTTTCTCAAGGAGCGACTTGTCAGTGAAAAAAGTACGTCTTGCTCTGGTTGGGTGCGGAGGTATGGGGCGCGGCCTGGTGTCCGTGCTGCCAGACTTACCGCAAGCACGACTGGTTGCCGCCGTAGACGCCTCGGCAGGAGCGGCGCAGGAGGTCGCCCAGGAGCACGGCTGCGACGCGACGACCGACCTGGAAGCCGTCTTAGCGCGCGATGACGTGGACGCGGTAATCATAGCCACACCAAACCACCTGCACGCTGAGCAGGCCATCGCGGCGGCCCAGGCAGGCAAGCATGTTTTCACTGAAAAGCCAATGGCGCTACGGGCGGCGGATGCAGCGGCGATGATCCAGGCTGCCCGCCAAGCCGGCGTTAAGCTGATGGTCGGCCAGGTGCTGCGCTACCTTTGCCCTTTCGTATGGGTTATCGAAAATGTGAAGCGAGGGGGATGGGGTGAACCTTTTGCCGCCCAGATTACGCGGATCGGAGGGTCGTGGACGGATGGGCGGTACGATAGGACGTGGCGGCAGAGCGGTGCGGCAAGCGGTGGCCCCCTGTTTGAAATCCACGTTCACGAGATTGACTTCATGTGCCAGCTTTTCGGCGCGCCGGAGGCCGTGTGGGCCGTGAATGGCCACTTCCTGGCGGATGACATTGACTATTACGACACCTCAGAGGTCCTGGTGCGGTTTGCCGGCGGCAGACCAGTGCAGTTCTTTACTGGCCACTCGGCCATCGAGGGCCGCTACGACGCCAAGATTCTCTGCACCGGCGCCACGGTGTATCTCGAGGGTTTTGGCAGCGTGCACGTGGCTCTGCCCGGCGGCCGCAGCCTCGACCCGGACCCAGGCCAACTGGCCGCCCAGTACGAGCCGGGTTTCAGGCGCGAGGTGCGCGAATTCGTGGAAGCCATAGCCTACGATAATCCGGTACCAATACCCGGTGAGGAAGGTCTGCGAGCTGTGGAAGTGGCTGAGGCGGCCGTAAGGTCGGCGGAGACAGGGGAAGTCGTCAAGCTGCCGCTGGTGCAGGTGTGAAACCGCGCGTCTAGACATGCGGAGCGAGTGAGTAAATCTACGTTGCCGAATGGCCCTTGCCCGATTGGAGAAGTTTGCGATAACTTGCGGCCAGGCGGGGAGAAAGGACTACGGTGAGACCAGAGAGGATAGAAGAACTTCTCAGACGGGTCGCAGCAGGAGAAATCAGTCCTGAGGAGGCTTTACGGGAGCTGCGTTTCCTGCCCTTTGAAGACCTGGGTTACGCCAAAGTTGACCACCACCGGGCACTGCGAAGGGGCTTTCCGGAAGTTATTTTTTGTCCCGGCAAGACTCCGCAGCAGGTGGCTGGAGTAGCCCAGAGTTTGGCGGCTGCGGCGGATGTGGTGCTCGCGACCCGGGCGACGCGCGAGCAATTTGAAGCGGTGGCGGCGGTTTGCCCCGAAGCTGAGTACGAGGAGGCCGCGCGCATCATTCGTATAGGCCAGCCCGCCAGGCGCTACAAGGCCAAGGTGGCAGTTCTTTGCGCAGGCACCTCCGACATGCCGGTTGCCGAGGAGGCACGGGTGACCGTCGAGGCGATGGGATGTGAGGCCGTGCCTCTTTACGACGTCGGCGTGGCGGGCCTGCATCGGCTGCTGGCGCACCGTCACACCATCGAAGAAGCTGCTGCGCTCATAGTCGTGGCCGGCATGGAAGGCGCCTTGCCCAGCGTCGTGGGCGGATTGTTCTCGCGGCCGGTGATCGCCGTGCCGACCAGTGTCGGCTATGGCGCAAATTTTGGCGGGCTGGCCCCCCTGCTGACTATGCTTAACTCCTGCGCGTCAGGCGTGGCCGTGGTCAACATTGATAATGGGTACGGAGCAGGATACCTGGCCGGGATGATTGCCCGGCTGGCCGCACGTGATCAGTGACCCGGCTGCTTTATCTACTCGCCCTCGCATCCAGATAAGCACACCGTGCATCGAATAGCCGCCTGGCTCTGCTTTTTGCCCCAGCATGGCGCTTCCCGCGTCCGCCGTGGATATAGGACGAAGGAGTTTTTGAGAGGTCCCTCAGGGAGCCCCCTCCTTCAAAGGGCACCCTTGCAAAGGCTGCCTCAGCGACCGTAAGAAGTGAACGCAAGTAGAGGACAAGGGCACAGCCCCGTAAACTTCCTGCACCTTAGATAGGCCTACACGGGCTTGTGCACCAATCGCCAAAGGATTTCCACCAGGGGACTGTTGCACAATCTGCCCCTGTATGTCTGCTTACTTCCTTGGCGGCTACAACTCCGGGGACCGCAAAAGTAACTCCCGGGGCCGCAGAGGTAACCTTTTTGCGCCGGGCAGCCCGAAAAGGGCCGTTTTGCGTCAGCATCCCCAGAAGCGAGGCACGGCAGAAGTCTTCACTCCACCAGCTTGGTGGGCTGAAACAGTGTCCCTGGACAAGTGAAT
>JANZZA010000264.1 GCA_026419655.1 Armatimonadota bacterium
CGATTTCAACGGCTGGGACGCTCAGGCTCGCAGGATGAGACGAGAGCGCAGGGGAAATCACGTATTCGTGGCCGTTCTGGATCTCCCGCCAGGGCGGTACGAGTACAAATACATCGTTGACGGTGAATGGACGTGCTGCCCGCTGGCGCCGCGTGTAGCCAATGCCTTCGGGACGGAGAATTCGGTGATTGTGGTAGGCGAAAATTAGTCCAGGTGTCCAGTGGCCCGCCGCACTGAGGCTGGAGGGGGATTCCTTTTGGCGGAGAGAGGAACCACACGCACCCTTCGCCGCCCGAAAATTGTTGCAGGAAAGCACGTGAGAGGGTGGAGGAAAACAGCTTGGTCTGCACAGCGCTGTGTCGCGTTGTGGCAACCCCATTGAGGCTCCCGAGGGCGCGTCACGGCCGCAAGGAAAGTCGAGATGGCACGACGGCAGGTAGGCCGGGAAGAGCAGGAGTGTGCCCCGCCCGGTCGAATAAAGAATCTGCGTACATTGCAAAATAAGCCAGGGGAGAGGACAGGACATGAGGGGGTTGGCGGAGAGGCAAGAGGCCAGCGCGGCAGCAGCGAGTCGTGAGGCTCGTTCAGGTCGGCAGCAGCGTGCGAGAGCGCGGCGCCGACGAAGCTGTTGGGGCGTTTGCCCCCCACATTGTTGATGCAGGAGGTGCATCTGCATGCGCAAGGGTTTCACGCTGATCGAGTTGTTGGTCGTGATCGCGATAATGTGACTGCTGAAAAATCGGGTGTGGGGGATGGCAGTTGGAGATGGAAAGAAGGCAGTGTAGTGAGGGCTGGGGTTTGCAGGGTGTAGAATTCCTGGCGGGTTTTATCGTCCTCGGTTCAGCTTGTCCTCTGGTTGTCCTCTACAGGCTGGGCCCGCCTACTGTCAGCCACTAGCATAGTACGCCGGCACTGTTGCAAAAGGCGGTGCGGCCGCGCCGGCCGCGGCTTTGGCTATCCGCACCAGGTTGGTCATGAAGCAACTCAAGTAGGCCTGGATGCTTACCCCCGCCAGGCCGCGATAGCGCGCGCGGTCCAAGCGGCTTCTCCGTTTTTGGAAAGCGAAAGTACGCTCGATGTTGAGCCTTCGCTTCTGCGCAGCTTGTAAAGAGGCATCAGTGGCCTGCTCCCGCGCCCGTCTTAAAGCTCGGTGATGCTCCCCGATGAATACCACTCTTCCCCGGCGCCCCTCAGTACACCGTGGCCGATGAGGACATTGCCTGCACTGGCTACGATGAAAGTAGAAAACCCAGCCGCGCTGGGCTTTGTGCCACTTGCCCCCTGATGCCTCGTGGCCGGCCGGACACCGCAGACCCACAGGCTTGCCCTCTTCGTCCCAGTCCACCTGAAAATCCTGCACCGTCAGCCTGCCCCTTGTGCTCCCCTTGGGCGCCGGCGCGGCTACCAGGTCCGCTATCCCCTTCTCTTCAAGCCACTGGCGAGCCTCCCCGCTACTGTATCCTTTGTCGGCCACCACTGCTTCCGGCGCCCGCCCTGTAGTCTCCTCCGCCTTCCCCACCATCGCCACCAGCATCGCTTTGTCGTCCACGTTGGCCGGCGTAACCTGTACAGTTGTCACTATCTCCTGGTCCGCATCCACCGCCACCTGCTCTTTGTAGCCAGCGTAAACCTCCTTGCCCCGCCCCCTCCGGCCCCATCGAGCGTCCGGGTCCACATCGCTTACCAGAGCTTCTTTGTTGTGCCCGTCAGGCCTGTCTGCGGTCCGCCGCAGCATGCCCTCTATAACCCTGCCAAGCCTGCGCGCTCTCTCGCCCACCCCACCCGGCCGGCTTTCCAAACCCCTCAGCCCCTCCCGCACTTGCCCCGCCAAAGCCATCCACGACGCCAACTCCAAGTCCCTCAATTGCACGCTCTGCTGGCGGCTATTGTCAGCCTCCAAAGCTGCCCTCTCTTTGCGCAGCCTCCCAGTCTCTTCGCCTGCTGCCTCCATCAGCCTCAAGCCCCTCCGCACCAGCCGCATCACCATCCCCCGAAAACTCCCTACCGCCACGTCCGCTGCCACAGAAAAACTGTCCACCATTAACAGCCGCCCACTAACCAATCCCCGCTCCACCGCCTGCCGTACCGACGCGTTGAATATCTCCCGAAACCGCTCAACCCCAACCCGACGCCGAAAGATGCTCAGCAAGCTCGGATGCGGTAGCTCCTCGTCAACCGCCAAATGCAAAAACCTGCGCAAAGCCAGGTCCGTCTGCGCCCGGGCTATCACCTCCCGGTCGCTCAGCCCATAGTAGGACTGCAAAAAACACAACCGCAAAAGTAGCTCCGGGTCTACCGCTGGCCGGCCTAACCTGTCCGAATATAACCCCCTAACCAGCTCCCGCACGAAGCTAAAGTCTACCGCCCGGTCTATCTCAAGCAGAGGATGATCCTCGGGGACAAGCTCTCTTACGTAGTAATCATCCAATAGTGACTGCTGCTCAGGGCGCGGCTCATGCTGCATTCCCTTACACCTCCGCGCCCTAGATTCCTCACCTCGCCAACCTTCCCTCCCACCCAGGCCTCAGACTTTTTCAGCAGTCACATAATCGCGATCCTGGCGGCCATCTTGTTCCCGGTGTTCGCCAGGGCTCGCGAGAAAGCGCGAACGGCGAGCTGCCAGAGCAACCTCAAACAGCTCGGATTGGCAATTCTCATGTACGCACAGGA
>JANZZA010000287.1 GCA_026419655.1 Armatimonadota bacterium
GGGTGTACGGGAACCCTTTTGAGACTGTCGCAAAAGCTCCTTTGCCGGCCCCCGGATTTAGTCGCAGGCAAAGTGCCGGGCCCACCGCGTTGTACACTTTCTTCACCGTGGGTAGGCCAACACCAGCTTTTGCGACAGTCCTTTTTTGAGGCTGTTGCAAAAGTCGCTTTACCGGCTCCTGGAAGCGGTGGAAGGCAGAAGGTCGGCTAGACTCCGCTCTACACTTTCTTCAGCCTTAGTAAGCCGGCGCCAGCTTTTGCGACAGTCTCGTTTTGCAAGAGTTATTCCCATCTCCGCTTGAACTTCCCCGTGCTGTCTCCATGCACCGTACTATCTGAGGGCGTTCTGCAAGGTCACCGGCGAGCGAAGGGTAACCTTTTCTTTCCTAAACAAGGTCTCTCAACAGCGCCTCTGTGCTTACGCTATGGACGTGCCCCTGCGGTTCCGGTAGCATGGTGATGGTTATGGCCCTCGATCAAGTTGAGAAACTGCGAGACGCCGATTCAGGGCGCTGCTTTCTAGCGCGCATGCTGACGCGGGCCGAGGCGTGGAGGCGAGCGGGGTGGTGGGTTGCGGTTTGCGCGACTGCCTGGGCCATGGCCGCCTGTGGCGTGTGCGTGGCTGGCATCGCCATGGGGTGGGGGCTTCGCGTTTCGCTGTCGTCGGCGCGAGAGCTGTTCTTTGGGGCCGCAGTTGCAGCCAGCCTGACGGCCCTGTCTGTATTTCTGCTGCCGTGGCGCAGGGGGCCGGCGGCTGCTGGCGCCCAGGGTCTCCTGCTTTCGTCAGATGACGACCTGTTGACGGCGGCTGAGGCTATTGATGGGCGAGCTTTCGTTTCGCCAGCGCTGGGACGGCTGTTGTACGCCCGGGCCATCGCGAACCTCAGTGGCCTTCGTTTGCCGCAAATGGCACTACTGGCACCGTGGCGGCCTGCCAAGGCGGCCATTGTTGCTGCGGTCGTTCTTCTCATAGTGTCTGTAGCTGTGCCCGGGACCTGGGAGCAGCCAATCCTGGAGGTCAGTCTTCCCATTCAGCCACCGCCGGCTGTCCAGCCAGCACCGCTTCCGGCCCCATCCCTGATTAGCTTTTCTTTGCACGTTGAGCCACCCGCCTACACAGCTCGCCCAGCCTTCGACCTTCTTCGGCCTGCGGGCTTCCAGGCACCGGCCGGTAGCAGGCTTTGTATCCGCGCTTCCTTTGCTGATTGCCGCGAGGCCGCGGTTGTCCTCGGCTCTGCAAAGCGAGTGGCCATCGGTGATGCGGGGGCCGAAGTGACGCTGTCAAAGACCTTGCGCTGGGGGCTTTGGGCGGCCGGGCCGGGGGGCGAGGCCAGATTAGGCCCCTTCACGGCGGTTGCCACTCCCGACGCCCGGCCGAAAGT
>JANZZA010000337.1 GCA_026419655.1 Armatimonadota bacterium
TGGGCAGCCGCGGCCACAATGGGCGCTGAACCAAGGCCCGACTCATTGGAGAAAAGCCCCCGCGCTACTCCATAGCGGGCAGCCAGGAGCACTGAGGCCCCGGCGAAACCACCAACCGCCGCCTGGCCCGTGAAGGCCGACCGGCATATGAGCGCCACCGTTTCGGGCACGGAGGCCGCGTCGAGAGCCAGGATTACCAGGCAGCCCAGTACATAAGCGACCGCCATGAAGGGCACCAAAGCCTCGCAGACCCGGGCGATGGACCTTATGCCGCCGAGGATGACCACTGCAGTCAAGACTGCCAGGACAACGCCGGTAAGCACCGGGCTGACCCCAAAGGTTTCTTTTGCCATTTCAGCGATGGAGTTGGCCTGGACGGTACAGCCAATGCCGAAGGCCGCAATGGCCGTGAGAGCCGCAAAGAGTATGCCCAGCCAGCGCATCCCAAGACCCCGCTCCAGGACGTACATTGGGCCGCCGCTCATGGTGCCGTCCTGGCTGCGCACTCGATAGCGCACGGCCAGCAGCGCTTCGGCGTACTTGGTGGCGATGCCGAAGACGCCCGTCAGCCAGCACCACAGCACTGCCCCCGGGCCGCCCAGAGCCACCGCCGTCGCCACACCGACGATATTGCCCGTGCCGATGGTGGCCGCCAGGGCTGTCGCCAGCGCCCCAAACTGGCTCACATCGCCCGGCGCTTGTTGGTCGCGGTGCACCGACAGGCGTATCCCCAGGCCCAGGTAACGCTGAGGGAAGCGCAACCGCACCGTCAGGAAAAGGTGCACACCCAGCAACAGGACGACCATCGGCCAACCCCAGAGGTACTCATTAGCGGTCTCGAAGAAATGGTTCAGGCTTTCCATGACGATTTTCACCAGGTCCATTGAGGCCGCCCAGGCCAAAGCCTACTCGCCTATCCACCATGCTCGACGATGACCGCCGTCAGGCCTGCAGGTGGGACTTGAATGCGCCAGCGACTTGACGATGGGCCAGCATAGTCTGGGGGTAGAGTTCTCGTTTCCAGCCCATAGTCATACTCACCTTCGCCGCCTGGCGAGCATCACGGTCCATAGCCCTTGCCCGAAGACCTGTACCGCCTGAGTTGCTTCTTTCCCTGGCGGCCCGGGTTGCTGCGGCTCCGCTGGCGCCGACGCAAACGCCGACACAGCAGCGGCCAAGACCGCCGGGCTAATGAGTGAAGCGTATTTGGAGGATGTCGCCGTCCTGGACAACATAGTCTTTACCTTCCAGGCGGACCTTGTTGGCCTTGTGAGCATCGTGAAGGTTCCCGAAGGCTTCATAATCGCTGAAGGCGATGGTTTCGGCTCGCACGAACCCTTTTTCCATGTCGGAGTGAATCTTGCCGGCGGCCTGGCGGGCAGTGGTGCCGCGAGGTACGGTCCAGGCGCGAGCCTCGTTTTCGTTGACGGTGAAGAAGGTAACGATGTCGAGGAGACTATAGGCCACGCTTATGAGTCTCTCCCGCGCCGCAGCATCCAGGCCATACTCGGCCAGGAAAGCAGGGCGGTCCTCCTCGGAAAGCTCGGAAAGCTGAAGCTCAAGGTCGGCGCAGATTATTTCCCACGGAAAGCCCAAGCCAGCGGCAAGGTCGGCGGCTGCGCGGGCCTTC
>JANZZA010000492.1 GCA_026419655.1 Armatimonadota bacterium
GCCGTAGATGATGGAGTTGGCCTCACTCTCCAGCGGGCCGTACCTGTCAGCGGCAATCCACGGCTCGATGCGCCGGCCCCCGTCCTCATTGCGCGCAGCGATGAGGCAATGCACCTGCGACGCGCGGATGACGTCGGCCAAGAGCGGCTCCGGGATGTCCACCTGCATAGCGTCGGAAAGGACGCTCCTCCAGTACTCAGCGAAATCCGCGAAAAGCGAAAGGCTGTCGCGGAAGCGCAGGTGGTCGGAAGCCGCGGCTTCCCAGGAAGGAATGAAAACCGCCACGCGAGCGCGGTCGCCCGGAGCTACGTCGCCGGAGAGGGCGAGCAGGCCATCCTTGGCGCCGCTATGCAAACGCAGGTCAGGTGCCCCGCTAGCGTCCACGACGGCCAGCAGGCGGTCGCCGTCGCAGATTTCCGCACAGGGGCCGTCACCTACGACCCTAGCCGCGCGGCTCGCACCTGCATCGGCCAGGAAGCTCAGTTGTACTGACGCCGGCAGGAGCTGGCCCGTGGGATTTTCCACGTCAACCTCTGCCACGCACACGGCCCGTTCGCGGAGCCAGTCGGGCGCGCCGGCGGGCCGCTCGTCGTCAACCGGAGCAACAAAGGTCCTCTGGCGGTATACCAGGCCGCCCTCCTCGACTGTGGAGACCGGCGCCGGCAGCCAGCCGCCATCCAGGGACCGCCGCAGTCCCTCAATCGCGCCGGAGCCGTACCTGGGCTGCATAAGGAAAGCCCCAAACCGCACCGCACCCGCTCGCTCCGCGACGTACTTCGCGTTGTGACAGGCCAAGGAGAGCATAGTCGGGCCGTTGTTTTGTATCGGCCTGTGGACGGCGGCCATGGCTGCGGCGAAGGTCTGGTCGGGGCACTCATGGACGATGTCGAGCACGCTCTTGCGGCCTGCAATGCGCCGCCGATATTCGGCAGGAGTCATTGGCGCCGGGTCCCGCGCGGCCAGTACACCATAGGGGCGCACGTATACGCCGTCGCCGGCCAGGGCGTCCTGCACCGCTACGCCGAAGCCACCCTCCGGCAGTCGAATGAGCAGCAGGGTGCGGTCCGCAGCCCCGAGGAAACTCGCGCCAGTGTGTTTCACGCGCAGCCGCAGCGGCTTCCCCAGGTCCCACGTACACCGCGTGCGGAAGCGTCCCGAGCCGACAGCGAGAAGGCCGTTATACGCCTCAACCTCAGCGCGGCGGCCAAGCTGAGGACGGTCAAGCTGAAGCACCAGGCGGCTGGTTTTCAGGCGGGCACGCGCCGAGGCCCATAACCGACTGATGACCAGACCCTCAGCCGACGGGATTATCCAGCGGACCTTCCGCGTGCCAGCAGCCAGGCCGGCATTGGCGTCGCGGCTGAGTACTACGGTCCAGTTGTTTTCCCCAGCCTGGACTGAGCCTGCCGCGGGCACCCATTGTCCCTGCCACCACGTCTCGCCCTGCCAGTACTCGACGCGCACGCCCTCTGGCGACGGCGCCGGCCCTGGGAATTCCACGCCCAGCTCGCGCAGTCGCCGTGGCTCCATCCACCACAGGCCTATGCAGCCCACGCCCCCTTCGTAGGCAGGTACCTCGCAGGAGCCGTCCGCTCGCCGTGGTACGTCACTTTCCAGGAAAATGTCCTCAGCGAGGAATTCCTCTATCCGGCCTGCCCTGGCGCCTTCTTTCCGCAAGGGGTCACAGGTGACCACGCGGGCGAAGAGGCCAGCATCAAGGTACTCGTCCGGGCGGCGCCTGGTCGGTCGGGCGGCCGGCGTCAACCTGGCTTCCGCCCAGTTAGCGCAGTCGCAAATGATGCCGTCGCCAGCGTCGGTCATTACCAGGGCCAGTTCCTGCGCGCCACGGACTGACACCCGTACTCTCTTCGGCTCATCCGCTTCCCGCATGACGCCGCTATCAAAGCGTTTCTCGCCGTCAACGAAAACCTGGAATACCACGCTGCCGATGTTCTGGCCCTGCCACTGCACACCCACTTCCGCCTCAAAGGTCTCGTACTCACCATCTAGGTCAACCGCGATATGGCCAGGCGCGTGGGCCCCAAGGCCCCGGTCGTAAGTCTTGTCCTTTATTTTCAGCGGCAGGGGCGTCCGGTCCGGCTGGTGCACGCACGTGTTTATGCCGAGTACTCCCCACCCGATGACGACGGAAGAGAATCGCCCCTGCAGGTCGGCCAGATACTCGACGCGTGGGTCATCTCCTGCCCTAGCCGCTGCCATGGAAATCACTCCCGCACAAAGGGTCGTCAATAAGCGCATTGTGAAGGGGAGTATTCAGTTTACTCAGGATTTTGTTTCAGGCAGGAAAGAGTGAGGCGCGGAGAATCACCTTGGAGTTGAAAAGGGAAAAGGAGGTGTCTCCGCGCCATGACGGCAGACGCTGCAACAGTAGCAGCATGATGGAAGCAAGTCAAGAAGAGATTAGGGCGCAGAGGGGTGCTGGAGTGGGTGGTGAGGGAGCTGGGCAAGCCGGTAGCAGAGAGCATGGTGTAGGTAGTGATCCTTTTCTTGCAGTGGCGGATGGAGG
>JANZZA010000456.1 GCA_026419655.1 Armatimonadota bacterium
GGCTGCGCAAAGCGACGAGGAAACCACCACGCAAGCGAGGACCAGCGCAAACCCAAACCACCGTCGGGGGTCACGCATCCGACCAGCCTCCCGCTTTCTGTTCAACGCCTTCACGAAGTGTAGATTTGGCCTTAAACGCCGCCAGGGAAGTCGTTATGAGGGCAGTATTCACTTTACTCAGGACTTTGTTTCAGACAGGGAAGAGTAACGCCTCAAGAGTCAACCTTCCCGGTCTGTCCAAAACCTCGTGCTCACCTATACAGGGCCGCAAAAGTGTATAAACTTGTGTGTCTCACCTTTTGCCTTGGAGTGCATCTTACAAGCCCTGCAGAAACTTTTGCAACACTTTCCTGGGGATAAGCCAATACCACCTCTTGCGACAGTCTCTCCTATAAGTTTTTTCCTTGCGTGCGGGCGAGAAGCAACGATTCTGTAAAGGCTTCAATGCGAAGCTTGGTTCGGGCGTCAAGCGGGCCAGGAGCATCACCCTCAAGGGTCAACACGGGCACTGACAAGCCGCGCCTGATGATGGAATCCTGGATCTGGCGAAAGCAAAAGCTCTGCACGTAGTGGATGACGCCATCAAGACCTCGCAGCGTGACGTTGCGGCGTATGTCCTCTAAGCGGAAGAAAACTGAATATGGATAAGTGTAGGCCAGATACTGGCCGACAAGGTCGCAGTGGACAGAATCAACCATCGTGAACTGGCGCTGGGTTTCGTTGAAGACTACGCGCGCGCCAAGGCCATCGAGGAAACTGTAAAGGTCCGACAATATTGGCGGTACGCCCATGAACCCCAAGCGCAGACGCGGCGGGTTCGGCTCGCGGGCTTCTGCCCCGGACAAAAAATCCTCAAGCTGCGCGGAGAAACGTGCTGGATCGCCGCCAAAGTCGCTGCACCGCACCTGCCATAGGTGGTTCTCATAGCCAGAAACCTTGTGCTCGCGCCAGGTAAGCAGGTCCAGGTAGGCGATGCGGTGCCGCAGCGGTATGAGGCTCTCCCGCACCTTCTCGGCCGCCTCCAGGGTCGTTCCCAGCCGTTCGGCGAAGCGCTCGATTTGCGCACGGAGTAGCTGGGGGTCCCGGTCGTAAGGAAAAGCGAAGGGAATGACCTCAATGCCGTGCTCCTCCCAGGTCTCCATCATGGCATGGGTTTGGCTACAGTCACCCTGAGTCACGGCTACTATCCGTCTGATACCGCAGGCCAGAGCAGTGGCATATAAGCCGCGAATCCAGCCGCAGACATTGCGCGGATAACCGGCCAGCTCAGCGGCTGCGACAAGTGCCTGAGGACGCTGGGAAGAAATGAAAACGTTGTTAAGGTCAACTGGGACAAGGCCAGCCGCAAAAATTACCTCGACCGGCACCGTGGTTGTCAGGCCGATAAACTGCGGTGCCGAAAGGTCTGGAAGACCGTAATCGGCGGGCCACAACACTTGTCCTAAGCGGCTCATGGCAATTGCAGTACGCGGTGACACTGGGGCAGCAGCCGCACGTCGTCAAAGCTCTCCGCAGCGCGAGCGAGAAGGTCCAAAAGTCTAGACGGAGCCGGCGGGCGTATGCTTCCCGATGGCGTGACAGGTTGAAGAACCAATGCCAGGTCGCGCCGGGCAGCTGCCAGTGTGGTCATTCCGCCCTCAAACTCCTCGTCCGTGACAGCGTCGGTGAGAACGACCTTGACGATAAGGTTGGCAGCGCAGAGGCGAGCCGATTCCGCGAAGCGCTCCAACGGCACCGGTGTGCCCATCGTTGACGGCAGTTTCAAGTCCATGGCAACCCAACAGGCCATCGGGCTGATGCGCGCGATGGCATCGGGTAGATGGCCAGCGGTCTCCACGTAAAGCGGCAAGTCACGCGCCACCAGTGCTGCAGCAAAGATTTCGCAGAAGTTCAAATGAAGAAGGGGCTCGCCCCCGGTGAGCGCTACGGAGTGCACGGCGGCCGCAGGCCTGGACGCCCGTAGAACCTCAACGTGGTCCAGGACAGTATCTACGGATACTGGATTGGCGGTCTCAGTCCACTCGCCTCCGTCCGGCAACTGGAACCGTGCTGGGCCGTCCGCCGACCGCGCTGCTGGAGTATCACAGTACAAGCAGTCGAGGTCGCATCCACGTAGCCGGACAAAGACCTGCGGCACGCCGGCCAAAGGCCCCTCGCCCTGGACCGAGTAGAAAACTTCGGCCACGGGTGCCGAAGGCTCTACCACACCCACCTCACCTTCGCCCTTGCGGCACGTATATCCGCAATTTCCCCGGCGTACCGTTGGGCTATTTCCTGGCCAGCCTCAGACGGAGCAACACCCAGTTCGGCCAAGCCCACCGCCGGAACAGGAGCACCGGAGGGGTCAACATTGATGCCTAAGTGGATGAGTACGGAAACCGGCGACACTGTGGCGATGGAGACGGAGAGCTTCCGGTCAGCCACGAACAGGTCATCGCCCTGCCGTTCCACAGCAACGCCGACTGAACTGCGCACGACGTCAGCAGCTATTGCCACCAGCAGACGCTGGCGTACAATACCGACTTCCAGGTCCTGGTCGAAGTGCTCAACAAGCAAATGCAGCATGGAGGCAGCCAGGATTTCATGACCAGCCCGGCGGTCAGCCAGGTCCACAAGAGCCTGTGAGGCTACCCGGCATGGCCCCACAAACCACGCCAGCGCATCCCCCTCTGCGCCCGTAGTCTCGTAAATCCAGTGAGACCGCAACTGGGTCCCGTCGTAAGTCAGTGGCTCGCCAATGTGAACTACCCTCATTGCTGCCCGCACTCACTCTGCCGCCGTGCACGGTAGCGCAGATACTCCAGCGCAACGAGGGTCGCTGGCAATTCGCAGTGGGTAGCCAGGCGCTCACAAATGCGGTTGAGATGCTTGTCGTGCAGCGCTTCGTTTTCGGGGTCTTCGGCACGGACGCGAAAATCCGTCTCATATACGACCGCCAGGGCTCTGTTGAAGGTCTGGGCCAGGTTTAGAGGATAGCGCAGGGCCGACCCGGAGAACATTTTCAGCAGGGTCTCGCCAAGCTGCTCCCAGGCCTCGGTTGAAGTACGGGCCGCTACCTGCGCGCCGAGGCCAGCACTAGCGCGCTCAGTCGCCAACCGCTCTACTTCCTTGACCCGCTCCCAGTCATCAAGCCCCGTTCCCTCAATGACGCGAAAATCCAAGGGGCGGCCAGTGATGCTGTGCAAAATCTCCAGCACCTGGCGGCGGTTGACCGCGGTCTCCAGATAGCTTACGTAGCGCGCTTCCCGGGGCGGCACGCCCAAAACTAGCAGGTCTCCCTCAATGGTGATGGGCTTGGCGGTCAAGGCTGCGTCCCAAAGGCCGCGGTTCACCGGGCCGCGGCGAAGTTGCTCGTTCACCCGCTGCCAGAGCTTTTCCAGGTCGTTCTGCCCACTCTGCTGGTGGGCGAAGGGGCGCTCGTCAGCCATCTAACACTCTCCTCCCGCAGCGTACCTGTCGTAGCAGGATTATAGCACCTCGCCACAACACCAGCACACGCCGAGCCTTCACGGCTTTCGTTTCCCGGCCATGGGACCCCTTCGCTCCTTAGCCGACAGCCACAATAGAGAATCACCAGCGAAGCCGGCGCGAAAACAAGTCAGCCTGGACTTGACTACCCACAACTGGAATTGCTACTTTGCCCGCGGGCTGGCGGGTCTGGCCGTATGGCTGTGAGAGTGGCTACTGGAGGAATGACGAATGACCGGCTGGCGGCAACGCATAAGCGAAGGACTCCAAAGAATGGTGACGTGGATACGCCGTGGTAGTGAGGCAGCCGGTGAATGGCTTGACGAGAAAACCGCAATCACTTCCCGCCTGCGGACCATCCGCCGACTGCGTGCTGACCAGCAGCGTCTTCTCAACACCATTGGCGCCAAGGTCTACACGCTCCACACCCGCGGCAAGGTGCGCAATCGCGATGTCCTGGCCGACTGCCAGCGGATAGACGAAATCCTCGCCCAAATCGAACGGCTGAGGAAGGAGATCGAGGAAATCAAGCGTCGCAGCACGCGGCCAGAGATACAACTGATGGCCGTCGAGGACGAGGAGCCGCTGGTCCAAGCGGAAGAAGAAGCCGCAGAAGTTGAGGTAACTGAGGGAAGCCGTGAGTCCGGCCAAGCCACACCAGCGAAGCCAGCCCAGGCCGAGGCACCAGAACGGCAAATGGAGCAGACACCGCAAGACGTGGGCTCTTCGGACGACACCCTCGAACCCGGGCAAGAAAGCCAGCATCCCCACAGCGAAGGGCAATAGCCCAGACGCAAAGTATGGACCAGAAGGCTCGGCAGCGTACCACGCAGCCGAGGGAGATGATGTTGCCATGAGAGCTGCAAGCCGCAGAATGAAATACGTGTTTGTGACCGGGGGCGTCGTCTCGGCCATCGGCAAAGGCATAACTACGGCATCGCTGGGCCGGCTGCTCAAAAGTCGGGGCTTTGGCGTGGCCCTTCTCAAGATTGACCCGTACCTCAATACGGACGCAGGGCTTATGAATCCTTTCCAGCACGGGGAAGTTTACGTGACCGACGACGGTGCCGAGACTGACCTGGACCTGGGACACTATGAGCGCTTTGTGGATGAGAACCTCACACACCGATCCAACGTCACCACAGGCCAAGTCTACGGCGAAGTCATTCGAAAAGAACGCGCCGGAAGCTTCTATCTGGGCGAGACCGTGCAAGTCGTACCGCACCTGACTAACGAGATAAAGGAACGCATCCGGGCCTGCGGGCGGCATCACGGCGCCGACATTACTATCGTCGAGATTGGCGGAACGGTCGGCGATATTGAGGGACAACCCTTCCTCGAAGCAGCCCGCCAGATGCTTTTCGATGAGGGCCGCGAAAATTGTTGCTACGTCCACGTGACCCTGGTGCCGTACTTGGACACCGTCGGCGAGCTGAAAACAAAGCCCACCCAGCACTCAGTACGGGAACTGCTGCGCTCTGGCATCCATCCCGATGTACTGGTTTGCCGCACCCGGTATCCGCTAAGCGAGTCCATCAGGCGCAAGATTGGACTGCTGTGCGGCCTGCCAACCGAAGCAGTCATTGAGGGACTGGACATCCGAAAATCTCTTTATGAGATACCCCTCCACCTGGAGCGCCAGGGCATTGCTGACTTAGTGCTCGACCGTCTTGGACTTGAGCGCCAGCCCCCCGACCTGCGTGACTGGGAAGAGCTTGTACGCCGAGTCACCTCTCCTTCGCGCGGGGTTCGCATCGCCATGGTCGGTAAGTACATGGACCTTCACGACGCATATCTTTCCGTCACCGAAGCGCTGCGGCACGGCGGCGCGGCTCACGATGCCGAAGTAGAAATCAAATACGTAGACTCGGAGGACGTGGAAGAACAAGGGCCAGAAACACTACTGGCCGATGTGAACGGCGTTCTCGTGCCAGGAGGCTTTGGCAAGCGAGGCATTGAGGGCAAGATAGCCGCCATCCGCTACGCACGCGAGAACCGCATTCCCTTCCTGGGCCTCTGCCTGGGGCTGCAGTGCGCCGTGATAGAGTATGCACGAAATGTCTGCGGGCTGGAGGAAGCTAACTCGAAGGAATTTGATGATGCCACGCCGCATCCCGTCGTTATCTACCTTAAAGAACAAGAATACATCACGGAGCTCGGGGGTACCATGCGGCTAGGCGCGTACCCGTGCGTGCTTAAGCCGGACAGCCTGGCGGAAAGACTCTACGGGACGCAGGAAATCTCTGAGCGACACCGGCACCGCTACGAAGTCAGCAATGCCTACCGTCCCATTCTAGCTGAGCATGGACTGATTTTCAGCGGGACATCACCCGAGGGTGACTTGGTTGAAATAATCGAGCTGCCGCAAGACCAGCACCCCTTCTTCATTGGAGTGCAGTTTCACCCGGAGTTCAAATCACGGCCCACGCGCCCGCATCCTTTGTTTGCAGGATTTGTGGGCGCGGCCATAGAGGAGGCCAGCCGCAGGCCCGTGGCGGCTGGCGATAGCTCTCAGGCCGCTGAATAGCTCCCTGGTTAGCCCAGCGGCCACCGCGACATAGCCTTTCGACGCCTGCTTGCAAGTACAATGAATCTTCTCGACGACCTTAACCCTCAGCAGAGAGAAGCCGCTACCGCAGTGGACGGCCCCGTGCTCATCTTCGCGGGCGCCGGCAGTGGCAAGACGCGCGTCCTCACCCACCGCATCGCCTATCTTATCGCCGCCCAGGGCGTGGATCCTCTGAACATTCTCGCCGTGACCTTCACCAACAAGGCCGCCCGCGAGATGAAGGAGCGCCTCGATGCGTTGATCGGCCCCGCTCAGGCCCAGGCCCTGACCGTCGGCACCTTCCATAGCCTCTGCGCGCGCTTCCTCCGCCGCGATATTGTCCACCTCGGGCGCGAACGGGATTTCGCCATCTACGACAGTGACGACCAGGAACGCCTGATGCGCCGCGTGCTCCGCGATCTTAATCTCAACGAGAAGCAGAACCCGCCCCGCGCCATCCACGCCCGCATCTCCAGCGCCAAGAATGAGTTGATCTCCCCCCAGGAGTACGCCCGCCGCAACCGGACGTACTTCGATGAGATCGTCACCCGCTGCTACGAGCGTTACCAGGCCCTCCTGCGCGAGGCCAACGCCCTCGATTTTGACGATCTGCTCGTCGAGACGGTGCGTCTCTTCGACCAGCACCCCGAGGTCCTGGCGAAGTATCAGGAACGCTACGTCTATCTGCTGGTGGACGAGTATCAGGACACCAACCACGCCCAGTATGTGTTGATCAAGCAACTGGCCGCCCGACACCGCAACCTCTTTGTCGTTGGCGACGCCGACCAGAGCATCTACGGCTGGCGTGGCGCCGATGTGCGCAACATCCTCCAGTTCGAGCAGGACTATCCCGATGCCCGGGTCATTCTGCTCGAGCAGAACTACCGCTCCACCCAGAGCATCCTCGATACGGCCCAGGCAGTGATTACCGCCGGCGAGAAGCGTAAGCACGTCAAGCAACTCTGGACGGCCAACGGCGCCGGGCCGCAGGTGATGCTCCACGAGGGCTACGACCAGGACGCCGAGGCGGCCTTTGTCGCCGATGAGATCGCCCGGCTGGTCGCCGCCGGCGAGGCCCGCTACCGCGACTGCGCCGTGATGTACCGCACCAACGCCCAGTCCCGCGCGCTGGAAGAGGCCCTCTCGCGCCGCGGCGTTCCCTACCAACTGATCGGCGGCCTCCGCTTCTGGGAGCGCAAAGAGGTCAAGGACACCCTGGCCTACCTGCGGCTCGCCGCCAACCCCTACGATAGCATCAGCCTGACGCGCGTACTGAACTGGCCCGCCCGCGGCATCGGCGAGCGCACCGAGGCCGAGTTGAGCCGCTGGGCGGCCTCCCTCGGCGTGCCGCTCTACCAGGCCCTCAAAGAGTTGGAGGACGAAGACGCTCCCTCGCCCTTCGCCCCCCGCGCCGCCGCCGCCCTGCGCGGCTTCCTTGGCCTGGTTGACGGCCTGATCGCCGCCCGCCGCGAGTTGCCCCTGCTCAAGTTGCTCGAAACGCTTATCGAGCGCCTCGAGCTGCGCGAGACGCTGATCCGCGAGTATGGCGAGGAGTCGGCCGATGAGCGCTGGGCCAACATCCAGGAGCTTGCCGCCTTCGCCGGGCGCTACGCCGGGCTGCCCCTCGAGCAGCAACTGCCCCAGTTTCTCGAAGAGGTGGCCCTGGTCGCCGATGTGGACCGGATCGACCCCCGGGCCGACGCGGTCACCTGTATCACCCTGCACCAGGCCAAGGGGCTGGAGTACGCGGTGGTGTTTCTGGTGGGGCTTGAAGAGGGCCTGCTGCCCCACAGCCGCTCTACCGACGACCGCGAACGGCTGGAGGAGGAACGGCGCCTGCTCTACGTGGGCATCACGCGGGCCAGGCGGCGCCTCTACCTGTGCCACGCTTTCCGGCGCGAGAGCTTTAACCGCACCAACCTGAGCGTGCCCTCGCGCTTTCTGGGCGACATCCCCCGCGAGTTGTTGAAACGGCCCGGCCAGCGCCCGGCGACCGCCACCGCCCCGGCCCGCCAGCGCCCCGCGCGCCCCCGCGATCCCTGGCGCGCCTCCGCACCCTCCCGCGCCGCCAGCGGCCCGGTCGAGGTGAGCTTCTTCCCCGGCCAGCGCGTGCGCCACAACGCCTTCGGCGAGGGCGTTGTGGTAAGCAGCCGCCTGGTGGACGGCGACGAAGAGGTGACCGTCAGTTTCGCCGACCGCGAACGGCGCCTGCTCGCCAGCTTCGCCCGCCTCGAACGGCTCGGCTGATGCCAGGTGCTCGGACGCCGTCGCCCAGCCTCATCGGGCCACCCAATCCCAAATCCAAAATCCCTACTCCTGGCGCAACCGCTCCACCAGGAACTCCCGCAACGCCCGCGCCGCCGGCGAGGCCACCCGGTCCCCCCGCCAGACCAGCCCCAGACTGCGCGTGAGGTGCTGATCGGTGACCCGGAGGGCGACGAGGTCGTCGGTATTCTGGACCGCCAGGCGCGGCACCAGGGCGATGCCGATGCCCGCGGCGACGAAGCGCAGCAGCGTGTCGGTCTCGCCGCCGTCGAGCACGACCCGCGGCGCGAAACCGGCGACCTGGCATGCGCTCAGGGTGGCCTCGCGCAGTTCATAGTTCTGCGGCGAGAGCACCCACGGTTCGTCGCGCAGTTCGGTGAAGGCCACCGTCTCGCGGGTCGCCAGGGGATGCTCGCGCCACACCGCGATCACCATCTCCTCGCTGAACAATGGCACCACCGTAAGGTGCTCATCCTCGACCGGCAGGGTCACGACCGCGACGTCGGTCAGCCCCGTCTCCAGTAAATCGAGCAGCGTTTGCACGCCCGACTCGTGCAGGCGCAACTCGATGCCGGGGTACTGCCGGTTAAAGGCCGTCAGCACCGGAGGCAGCAGTTGCATGCCCACCGTCGGCGGGGCGCCCACCGTCGCCCGACCCCGCCGCAGCCCGATGCGTTCGGCCATCTCCGCCCGCGCCGCCTCGACCTGCGCCATCACCGCGCGCGCGTGGGGCAGCAATGCCTCACCTGCCTCCGTCAGGCGCACGTTGCGGCCCACCCGGTCGAACAGCGCGACCCCCAGTTCCTGCTCCAACTGGCTGATCTGTTTGCTGAGGGCTGGCTGGGCAATGTGCAACTCGGCCGCCGCGCGGGTCACGTGGGAGTGGCGCGCCACCGCTTCAAAGTACCGCAGGTGTCGAAGTTCCATAGACGGCTCTCCAGACTCCGTGTTCCGGAGACATCGTTTCGCTGCGCGACGGTTCCTGGTCGCAGTTGGGGGGAGGTGCGGAGGGCGCAGCCCTCCGCCATCCCTCTGTTCCGCCC
>JANZZA010000504.1 GCA_026419655.1 Armatimonadota bacterium
CGCCAAAGTACGAAAGCCTGTGGGTTAATCCGTGCACTGGAGAATGGCTGGACGGGCCTGCGGTGCGGCCCTCTGAGAGAGTTAGATTCGCCGCCCCCAATGCTAAAGATTGGCTGCTGGTGCTCGCCGGGCCGCGCTCTGAAGTGCTGGCGAGGCTGAAGAGAATCGGTCGGAGGCTAGCCCTGCCGGAGCAGCGCCGGGCGGTCACGGTCTCCTTTGCGCCAGACAAGCCGGTTAGCGGCCTGGTGCTAAAGCTCGCACACGACGGCAAGTGGACGCGCTCCACCCTCCACGGAAAGCCCTGCCTGGTGAATGAGGACCCCCAGCACAACAAGTACCTCTACTTCGACCTGGACGATAGCGTGGCTTTCCGCGGCGGCGCAAAGCTGATGCGGGCGGAAATGCTGCTGCATTGCGACGAGCCACTGGAAAACCTTCAGCTCCATTACGACGCGCAAGGACCACCCCAGACGAGCACCTTCTACAAGCCGGTTACCCCTTCCGTCCGGACGCAAGAGGGCCTCTGGACGCGGGTCAGTTTCGTGGCCGAGGAGCCATATCTGGGCGGCCGGCAGAACAGCGGCGCAGACCTGCGCATCTTTTTCGACAATCGCCAGTGCCACGTAGCGTCGGTGAGCGTGACGGTTCAACCCGCCAGCAGCAATTGACCGGCCATGGCAGTACCACCTGTCAAGGGCTGCATCGCGAACACATGGGGCAGGGGTGATGACTCACGGGTCCAGGGACAGCTTAGCTCCCGCGTCAGTCGGCCTGCCCAGTGGAAGCAGGATGAAAAGTCACGGAAGAGGTTGTGGGCTACAGCGCTTTTCAGCGGCGGCTGGTGCGAAAGCGAGCATGCGCCTATTCCAAGGCGGAACACTGTCTAGGGGTGCGACTGCGCCCCTTTGCGTGCAATAGTGCATTGTGGCCGCTGACGGGCCTTTTCCAGTAACCACGAGGCTCGATTGCCGGGAAACCCAGCCTCCGCCTACCTAAACCGGGACAGTGTACAGGAGTGCCTGCTCCGTCTTTTCCCTCCAGCGACGCCCCGCAGCCACTGACGGGCCTTTTGCCCCACTCATTTAGAGGTTTCGCCTCAGAGGGAAACGCCTTCTGCGTGACTTCTAGCTTGCGGGCACCGCCACCAGCAAAACCCTCAGACAACCCAGGCCCTAAGACGCGCTGACCCTGGCACGCTAACCCCGCGTGCGAGGAACAGCAGCCATTTGCGGGCAGTGCAGGCCTCGACGCCGGACGCTAATCGGGCGCGTGAGGGGCAGTGTTACTAGGCGACGGCGGCTTCCTCGCAGCACACACGCTAATCACGCGCGTAAGGGGCGGAAAGGAAATGAGGCAGGTGTTCTCGCGGCTCCACGATTAGTTTAGCTACGGCCGCTATAGCGCCAACCTGCAGCACAGCGGCTGTCGCCAGAGCAACAACTGGCGACACAAACTGCGCCACCGCGCCGGCTGCCACCGGTCCAACAAGGCGCGGCGGTAGCATCAGCGTTTCCACCATGGCAGTGTACATGTTCTTGTCAGCTTCTGGCGCCGTTTCGATGATCAGGTTCGCTAGCGCCAGGTCTCCGATGCCGATGCAGCCCAAAAGGACGAAACCAGCGAAGGCAATCCATGGGTGCGGTGCGAGAAGCACCAACAAGGTGCCGGCCGGGGCGATGGCGCAGGCCACGAGCATGGATGCTTTGTGCCCACGGTGGTCGCCCAGCCATCCGCCAAAAGGCGCAGCGGCGGCGTGCCCCAGTGCCATAAGGAAGCTTAGAATACCTGCGTAGGCGGCGGGCAAGTCAAAGCGCGACAGGGTGAGAATCGTCGCAAAGATGAGCGGTGCTCGTGACAGTTCAATCGCCCACCGTGTAGTAATCAGGCGAGTGCAAGGACTTCTCGGATCCCGGAGTAGCCGCCACGCGTCGCTCACGCCAAACGGCCCGCCAGTTCCCAGTTCGGCTTCTACCGCCGGCGCGTAGCCCAGGGAAGCTGCAAGCATCAAAATTCCTGCAACGATAAAGAGAATTGAGAAGCCCACGTAGCCTGGCGCTTGCCGTAGTACTGCGGCGGCATAGAGCCCGCCAAGAAGTGTCATCGAGGCCAGGGAAGCCCCCATCATTCCCAGCGCCCGCCCCCTGCGACTTGGCGGCAGCATGCGGTTGATGAAATCATACCAGGCTGGCAGGATGAAGCCCCCTGCCATAGAGCTCAGGCCGACAAGGAGTATCAGTAGAGCAGTTGCCAGGCCGGGTCTCTGCGGCGCTACCGCCCTGATGGTAAAGCCCGCGACGACCCACAACCCACCGATTGGCATCAGCGCTGCTATAAAAGCCCACTTGCGCCTCCTCAGCCGCCTGAATACGCAGGCCCCGGGTATCTGCGTCAGGACCGCGCCCACCGTAGCTGCTGCCGGCAAGGCCCCTATTACCATTCCAGGCGCCCGCAGTTCCTTCAGCAGCGCCGCGACGACGGTCATCAGGCTGGTGCACGCCATCGCGAATCCCCATAGCCCCTCGATGCAGATGTTCACAGCGAGGTTGCGCCAGAAATGCACCAGTCGGGTATCCTGAGCTTGGGCCTGCGGCATTGAACGTTTTCCCACGTTTCTGAAACCTGTGAGCCCGGAGTCTTGCAGGGCTCTGTGCAGTGTTTCTTCCCTATCAAGCCCCCGCAGATTAGCGACTTCCGCCGGCGCGGGCAAGGCCCGGAAACGTATTTTTTACCCGCGAGGGTCTTGACAGGAGGGGGCCGTGTTGTATACTTTGTTTGTTGCAAACAATGAATTCCGCCCACAGGTCTACTGCCAGCCGAGGACGTCTTGCCAGTGCTGCCAACGGGTTTGCCGTCCGATGCGCCAACCTGCAGGCCGTCCTGAATCTGCTCCACGACGGCAGGCCGCTGTCGTCCCCCGAGGTTTGCGAGCTCCTGGGCCTGCATCCATCAACCGTCACTCGAATAATGGCAGGCCTCCGCGCTGCCGCAGTAGTGAGGGAGCTTCCCAGTCCCACGCCCTCCTCTGTTGGTCGGCCGCCAAAAGTGTGGCAACTGAACGAAACTGCTGGATTTGCTGTTGGCCTGTCTTTGAACCCCATGGTCCTTCGAGCCGTCCTTGCCGATTTGACCGGACATCGCGTGGCCGTGCGGACTTTTGCTTATGACCCGCCGCTGAGGGTACCCGATGTCGCCCAGGCCATTTGCCATGCCGTTGGCGCGGTAGCTGAGGGGGTAGACCCGGCACGGATTTACGGTCTCGCGGTAGCTCTTTCCGGCGTTGTTGACCCGGCCACGGGCGTCGTGCGGATGTCGGGCGGCCTCCTGCGCCAAAACGGCAGCTTTGTAACTGAGTACCCGCTTGCTGACGAGCTAAGGGAGCTGTTGTCGTGGCCGGTTTTGATTGC
>JANZZA010000556.1 GCA_026419655.1 Armatimonadota bacterium
CGTCGGTTAGTGTTAACCGGGCGCGAGCAGTCTCTTTCGTTTCGATGCGCGGGTCTTGCCAAATAGCCCAATCGAAGCTCGGATGAGCGTTTGGCTCGACCTCAAGCCATACCTGGGCCTTCTGCCCGCGCAGTGGCTCCAGGTCTAGCTCCAGCGGCTCAGGCACCTCGCTTTTGATCAATTTCTCGACACGCAGTGTTTTCCCCGGCGCTTCCACGCGCATCCGAAAGACTACCCCGTCGCTGCGGCCGGGCAGGGTGGCGCCCTTGCCCAGGACCGCGGCAGCCAAGAGGCGGGATGGCTTGTCGGGGATGGTGACGTCAAAACGCCCCCACGTAATGCCGGAGTTTCCCGGAAGACCAGGGGGCGGCTCTATCTGCGGCCGAAGCTTCCAGGGCGGATGGGCAAAAATAGCCCATGGACTCCAGACGTGAGCGGCAAAGCTCGCCCCACTGTCCTCGTCATTCAGCGGCCCCTCTACCTCAAGCTCACCTCCGCCATAGCCGCGCCAGCCACAGCGTGCCGTTCCTAAAAGCTCCCAAAACCTGTAGGGCACATGAGCCAGCGGCTCGATAACTGCCGCCGCCAGGTCGTCGCTTGCATTCACCCGTTTTATTAGCGCCCCTTCGCCGAGGCCGCTTACGCGCAAGCCCTCCGGTGGGCCAACGTCCGGCACTACGGGATACCACACCTGCGGGTCGAGGCCGAAGATTTCACCCGTGTTCTGGGCACGCCAGCCTGGCACGCCACCTTCGCTGCGGACATGATTGGCGCCGTGGATTATGCGCACCACTTCTCGGCGCGGCTCGACCGTCTCGAGGACCATGCCTCCGTCAGTGCGCCACCAAGCGCGTCCACCGTTGCCGAGCCGGTAGGGAAACAGACAGTCCTCCGGCCACGGCCCCTCCAGATCAGGCTCGACGCGCTCTCGCTGAAACCATGCTGCTTCCGCCAAAGCAAAGGCCAGCCAGCCGTCAGGCTTTTTGAGGTCTCCTGTCGAAATGTGGGCCAGCGTGGGCAACACACCCCAGCGGTTATAGTTCTCCCGCCACGCCGCGTAAACGTCTCCTTCGGCCGGCGCCGACATGCCCAGGTAGCCATAGATTTTGGTGTGCGGCAGGAGCACGTACGAGGAAATGGGGTGGGCCATGCGCAACATCGGCACGCTGTACGTCCGCTGCAGGAAATCCAATCCCCAGGCGTGCCGTTGAGCAAAACTCTCGTACTGGCACGTCACTTCATTCAGCCCTTCGCCGGAAAGCGCCACCTCCGGCAGGGCCTCGCGAAGAGCCCGGTGCAGCGCCAGGTTGCCGTCTATCATGCTCATGCCGTCGTAGAGGCCGTTGCGGTCGTTGAAAATGCAGAGGGTCTGGTCCAGGTGCAGCGCGTCTACCTTATAGCGGGCCACCAGTTCCCGAAACCTCTCCACAAGCAGGTCGCGCCATTCCTTGACGGCGGGATTAATGTAAGCAAACTTTATGTCCGGTTCCTCAGGCGGGAAGGGCCACACCCACCACTGTCTTTCTCCGCCATATGGGTCAACCACCTGGTATTTTTCGAAGCGGGCGTATTCGGGGTTCTTGGGGTCGCAACCAAAGTAATTCACGTGCACCATGACGCGGAAGCCCAGCTCGTGCGCGGCCTGGACAAAATCCTCAAAGCCCTCAATGGCCGTATAGTCCGGGTAGTTCCTGTCGTAGCCATCGCGGCGCCAGCCGGGAACGTACAGGAGCGTCTGCGAGGGCTGCACGTGTCGTGCGAGAGCCTGGAGAAATTCCTGGTCAGCGGAACAGATGACCACGCAGCGGATGTCCTGCACCCAGGCCGGCCCGTGTTCCGCCAGGGGCTGCAGGCCACGGCTTTTGTGCGCCCACTCGAGATATTGCCGGGCGGGCACTCGCCAGTCGCCCTCGAAAGTTGCCACGTGCCAGCGGCCCAAATCGCAGCGCGTCTTCTCGTCCCACGGCGCAAAGTTTTCGGCCGTGAACATGAGCCTCCAGCCGTCCGACTTCCGCTCCACACGTAAACTCTTGAACCGGCCGCGAGCGTCTTCGGCCCAGACCCACATGCCGCGCCCCGGTCCCTGGGCCACGACAAACTGCACCTCCCAGGCCATCGGCCACTGGCCGCTCCACTCCGTCGGGCCGGTGCCGTCGAGAGCCAGGCCACTATTGCCGGGCACGAGTATCTTCCACGCCGGCGGAAGGGAAGCGAGAGCCCAGCGGATACCAGTTAAATGACCGTCTGGTGCCTGTGCGTCGCCCTCGAGCACCACTTCCCCTGGGCCGCCTGGCCGCACACGAATACTCGCATGGCCCTGGCCCTCCCCAGCCGGCCAGGTCAGCACCGTCGCCCCGTCCCGTTCAGCAATCGCCCCTGGCCCAAAAGTCAGGTCTCCTGGGCCATGACGCACAATGGCGCCCAGGTCTGCGCCGGGGTCGCGGAGCCACTGCCTGCCTCCGACGCGAAAGCCGACAATTGTCCCATTGCGCCACTGCAGCTCAACGTCCCCCACCGTCACGCTGAGAGGCTGCCCCATCACCGCCAGCCCCAAGCATATCGCCACAACGTGCATCTGTGCCTCCCCCTCAAGCCCGTCCCGTCGGGAATCTCTCGACTACCTAAGGGCGCGTCCGGCAAGCTGCCTTCGCAAGGTGAGTGCCGCCAAAGAGGGCACCTTGCGTACTCCCTCACCAAACTTTCTCCTGCCGCTGACGCAGAAAACGTGAAGCGCCTTTTCGGCGTGGCTGCCGATGCGGCTTATCTTGCGTTGGTCGCCCGCTTGCGACTAATCGGCCTTACAGCACCCAAAAGATTCGCTAGGCTGGCAATGTAACCTTTCACGTGGCGGCCGTGCTGTGGATGTATCCATTCGTGCACCCCGTGCTGCTCAAACTCAGCCACAACGTCGTCTACCAGTCTCGCCGCGACGCTTCCGTCAATCGTGGCGAGCACCTGAGCGGCCCATCCCGCCGGCACCGCCCAGTAGCCGCCGTTTTGATAGTTTTCTGGCTGCACGGCTGCCAGCATTCGCTCCCAGTGCTCGCCGGCTGGCAGATGGCGCATGTGCCCCAGGAAAAAACATCGGTCGTAATGTTCCGAGAGGAAGCCCGCCACCGCTTTGCGTTGTGCTCCGGTTGCCGCCAGCAAGACACATGCATAAACGCTGCCCCATAAGTCTATCTGGTGGCAGTCGCCCAGGGCGGCCGCAAACATCCGCCAGCCCGGCACATAAAAAGACGGCCCCACCCGGCCCAGCGCCTCGGCACGCTCATACCAGCCGTGGGCCTCCTCGTGCATCTCCCAGCGCCGGCAAGTCTCGGCTAGACGTCTATAGGCCTCCCAAAGCAGGAGGCTGCAGAAAAGCTCCCGGCCCGTCTTGGCAACGCAGTCGGTAAAGCCGTAGGCAGAGCGCGGAAGATTCGGGTCAATATGGATAAAGCCCTCACGGTCTATCGGTAGAGACCGCAAGGCCCGCTCGACAGCATCCAGGCGCTCGGCAAAGGCCTGCCAATCGCCGCTGATGTCAACATAGGCGCAAAGCAGCTTGGCGAGAAACTGAGGGTTGTCAGCGGGTGGGCCGTGGCCCAGGGGAGACTCTCGCGGCCCTTCGCGATAATCTGGCACACCGTCCGCCATCACGCGGGTCGGTACCGTGCCGTCCTCGAGCTGGTAGGCAAGAAACCGGTCTACCACAGCCAGGATCTCGGCCGGGTTCATCATGTCGCCCAGGCCCTCGACCACATAGCAGAAATCGCGCAGCCAGACGCCTGCATAGTTGCGCTGGGCGTCGGGGCACCAGATTGCCGTACCGTCAGGTAAGCTCGCACGGCAGCCGTCCAGCAGGTCCCGTCCGAGGGCGCGAAGTTTCTCCCAGGTCTCGGGGTGCGTGGGGACTTTCGGCAGAGTTTTCATTGAAGGAAATCCTCCAAAGCCGACGGTAGCCGACCCTCGCTGAAGCACCGCGGCAGGGGCGCAAAAACCTAAACTTGCAGCCCGCCCGTCAGCTCGCTCACGTGGTTGATGCGCTGGCCGCGACAAAAGTCTTCAAGCTCTGCGGCCACGCGGCTGGCGGAAGTTGGGTCAACGAAGTTGGCCGTGCCGACGGCGACCGCCGCCGCGCCGGCGAGCATGAATTCGGCTGCGTCCTCGCCCGTCATTATGCCGCCCATGCCTATTATCGGCGGCCGCAGCGCCTGCCAGACCTGCCAGACCATCCGCAGAGCCACCGGCTTTATCGCCGGCCCAGAAAGGCCGCCGGTGACATTAGCCAGCCGCGGCCGCCGCTGCCGCGCGTCAATGGCCATGCCCAGAAGGGTGTTGATTAGCGAAAGAGCATCCGCTCCGGCTTCCATGGCCGCCGCCGCCAGAGGCACGATGTCCGAGACATTCGGCGAAAGCTTCACGATTAGCGGCAGCCGCGTGGCGCCCCTTACTGCCCGCACCAGCTCGCCCAGCACCGCCGGGTCGCGACCGAATTCAATCCCGCCGCGCGACACGTTGGGGCACGAGACATTGACCTCAATGGCCGCCACGCCTTTTGCGGCGTCCAGGGCCCCGGCTAGCTTGACGTATTCTTCCACGTCGTGGCCGGCTATGTTGACGATTACAACATGGCCGGCAGCCACAAGAGGCGGCAGCTTCTCGGCCAGGAAGCGCTCCAGTCCGGGGTTCTGCAAGCCGATGGCATTAAGCATACCTGCCGCGGTTTCCCAGATGCGTGGCCCAGGATTACCTTCTCGCGGCCTCAGAGTGACTGCCTTGGTGACTATGGCGCCCAGCCGGGCCAGGTCACAGTAGGGCGCATACTCCTCGCCAAAGCCGAAAGTACCCGACCCGACCAGTACTGGGGACGGCAGAGCCAGCGGCCCCACCTTCACACTCATATCTACCGGCGGCAAGCCTGCCTCGCCCCTCACGTCGCCAGCGCCTCCCAGTCAAGAGCCTCGGCAGCGAACACCGGACCGTCGCTGCAGACGCGCAGGTAGCCGCCCCCTGCCGCCGGCACGACACAGCCCAGACACGCTCCCACGCCACATGCCATAGCCTCTTCTACGGCCACAAAGCATGGCACGCCGGCTCCACGAGCCAGCTCGGCGCACACCTTCAACATCCCGCGCGGCCCACAGGCGTATACCGCCGCAAAATTCCGCCGCGCCAGCAACCCTCGCAGTGCGTCGCTGGCCAGGCCTCGTTCCCCGGCGCTGCCGTCCTCGGTGGTGGCATAAAATTCATCCGACCGGGCCGCCAGGTCCAGCCAGCAGACCATGACGTCCTCAGTGGCCGCGCCCAGTATTGAGACCACTCGGATGTGCGAGAAGGTTGTCTGGATTCTGTCGGCCCAGAATATGAGCGGAGCCACGCCACATCCGCCGGCCACGAGGGCTACCTCCTCGCCGGGCGGTGGCTCAGGGAATCCGCACCCGAGAGGCCCCATCACGTCCAGCACTGCTCCGGGCGCCATGCCCGCCAGCAGCCGCGTGCCGCGACCCACTACCTTAACCAGGAGCCACACCTGCCCGGAAGCTTCATCAACACGGAGGACGCTGAAGGGGCGCCGCAGCAGGGGATCATGGGTTGGCCCGACGCGGACGTGAAGGAACTGGCCTGGCCTGGCTGCGGCCGCTATCTGCGGCGCGTGGGCCGCCATAAGATGGTGGCCCGGGCCTATCTCTTCGTTCCAGGTGAGCCGGGCCGATATATGAGGCATTTTCAGACCTCCGATAGACCGGCAGCAGACAGTGGTTGGCCAGCGAGAACGTGTCGAATTATGCGGTCGGTGAGTTCGCGAGCCTGGCGCAGGGCCGCCCGGCGCTCAGCAACCCACTCTCGGGCTGCTGCCGCCCCAGCCGCCAGGAGTTCGACCTGCCGCCGGACCTGCATCGGCCCGGTACCGCCCTCAGACCCCTGGCGCATCATACACGCCCGTGGGTCGAGTAGTTCGGCGAGGGCTTCAACACTCGCCTCCTGGCCTGCCTCAGCCAGGAGCGTCCGCACTCTGTCAAGGTCGGTGAAGGTTTTTCCCTCATGCACCAGAGTGCCCACGACCCCGCCTACTATCTCATGGGCCTGACGGAAGGGCAGCCCGCGTTCTCGCACCAGCCAGTTGGCCAGTTCCGTCGCTGTCGCGAAATTAGCCTCAACCAGGTCGGTCATTCGCCCAGTCTTGAAAGTCATTGTCCGGTACATCGCCGCGAGGATGGCGAGCGTCTGGCAGGCGCAATCAAGAGCTTCCCACAAGGGCGGCTTGTCTTCCTGAAGGTCCCGGTTGTAGCCGCCCGGCAACGCCTTGGCCATAACGAGGGCCTGCATCAGCCGGCCGTAAAGCCGTCCGGTCCGCGCCCGCGCCAGCTCGGCCATGCACGGGTTCTTTTTCTGCGGCATGATGCTGCTGCCCGAGGCCAGGGCGTCATCCAGCTCTATCATGCCGAATTCGTAGGTGCTCCACAGAACTATCTCTTCGGCCATGCGAGACAGATTGGCGGCGAGGATAGCCAGGGCCGCCAGCGCTTCTAAAAGAAAATCGCGGCTCTGCACGGCGTCGAGGGCATGTTCTACGAGGCCATCAAAGCCCAGCAGGCGCGCCGTCAGCCGCCGGTTAGTCGGAAATGAAGTCCCTGCCAGGGCGCATCCGCCTAGAGGGCAAAGATTGGTGCGTGCGTATGCTTGCTGCAGCCGCTCGACATCTCGCGCCAGTCCGGCCGCGTGCCCCGACAACCAGAACCCCACCGACACCGGCTGAGCGTGCTGTGTGTGAGTATAGCCGGGCATGACATCCTCGACGTGGTCCCGCGCCCGGCTCACCAGGACTTCTTGAAGGTCCGCCACGCCTTCTATTACTTCCAGTAACCGCACCCGCAAGTGCATCCGGCAGTCGGTAACTACCTGGTCATTACGCGACCGTGCGGTGTGCAGGCGCCCAGCCAGCTCTGATCCAGCGTGTTCGCGAAGATTCCACTCGACGTTGAGGTGGACATCTTCCAGCTCAGGACGCAATTGAAACCGGCCGGTCTCAAAGTCCTCTCGCGTTTTCTCCAGCCAGTACAGGATTTGCCGCAGGTCCGTCTCGGCGATAATGCCCGTGGCCGCCAGCATGATGGCGTGAGCTTCGCTGCCCCAGATGTCCTCGGCCACCATCACGGCATCGGCTGCTGTGGACTCGCTGTAGGCCAGCGCCAGGTCGTCAATCTCTGCCGAAAACCGTCCACCCCATAGCTTGCTGGACTTCGGCGTCTTGTCCATGTGTCTTGCGTCCCAGCCGGCACGCTGCGGAGTTCCCGTTTTTATGGGGGAAACCCTTTGAAAGGGGTTATGCCCCAGGCCCCCTTCGCAAGCTTTTTCGTGCTGTTTGTGCTGCTTGTCCGCCAGCGCGGCCCCGTGTACCCCGGTGGCATGCCTTCCGGGCCTCAAGCTTGGCTGCAATCCTACCGGGCCTGCCGCCGCATCCTGACTCAAATGACGACGCAACGATAGGCGTAGGACTGCATTATCTCAGCCCTCTACCACCCACCGCTCCTGGTCGAAGAACCACGCTTCCGGCTCGTTTATAACGTCCAGTGAGCGCGACAACAGCTCCAGATGCTGCCGTTCCTGGTCAACGATGAACTTGAGAAACTCCCGCACGGGACGGTCCTCCATAGCCTCCTGCAGGCCCTGGTAGAACTCAATGGTACGGCGCTCCATTTCCAGAGCGTGCTGGTAGGCTTCAGCGAGGTTGCCCTCGGCCGGCGCAACGGAGGCTTCTTTAGCCGCCGTGGAAAAGACCGTCTCAGCGCGCTGTATCCGGTCGGGCAGGTCCACTCCGACCTCGTCCATGGTGGGCCAACCCTTTCCGGCCGCTGCGGCGGCGTAATAGGCCTCAAAGTAGCTGCGGTGCCGGTCTTCCTCACACGCGAGAGTTTCGAAGGTATGCCGGGCCAGCGGGTTGTTAGTGCGTTGAGCGACGCCCAGGTAATATTCCCGGCCATCTATTTCCATCTGGATGGCCTGGCGAAGCAGCTCCTGCGCGTTCATCCCCATTTACTTGTGGCCCCCCTGCTCGCGGCCTTCTTTTTCTTCCCGCGTAGCAGCAAGGAGCAAACCCAGCATTTCGAGGTGCGTTTGCTCCATTCCCGCCAGAAAGCGCAGGAACTTGAGCAGTTCGCGGTCCTGGGCTTGCTCTGAGAGATCGCGATAGAAATCCCGGCTCGCGGCTTCCAGCTCCCTCGCATGCTCGTAGACGTCGATGTAGCTGGGGTCTTCGCTGAGGTTGCCGGCGGTCTGCTGCATGATGGCCTCGATTCGCTGGCGCGCCGGCAGCGGCGGCGGCAAGTCCTTTGATACATCCGGCCAGCCAGCGCTTCTTTGCATGGCTTCGTAAAAGCGCCTTATCAGCCCCTCGTGGAGCTCCTCGTCGTGAGCCAGAGCGTACAAAACCGCTTTAATGACGTCATTTTTCACCCGGGCCGCGCCGGACCTGTAGTAAGCCCGGCCGCGCCGCTCAAACTCGAGAGCCGTCTCTAATGCCTCGGCCAGTGTCATCGCGGCCACGTCTAGCTTGGCTTGAGCCTGAGAGTCTTCCATTCAGGTTCTCCTTTGCGTCGGGTTAGTCGCGCCAAGACACTACTCTCCCCCCAGCCCCTATTGCGCACCCGGGGCGTGTGAGACGGCGTCCGCGGTTCAGGTTTCGGGCGTGTAGCCTACAGGTATGGCAGGCCGCGGCGAGCCAAAATCTTGTACTGGAGACTGTGAATCTTGGTCGCCGGGCCGCTGTCCTGCTGGTCAAAGCCCGACTTGGCAAGCGAACGAATCTCCGGGGCGAAGAGGCCTGTGGAGCTTTCCCGCTCGAGTATCATCAAGTTGCCCTTGTACAGCTCGACGACGTACCGGCCATTGACCGCCCACTGGCTGCTTGCGATGAAGGCGTCACAGTCCACTTTCACCGGGTGCCACCAGCCGCCGTGATAGACCATGTAGGCCCACAGTCGCTCCACCTGCGGCTTGAACTGCACCTGCTCCTTAGTCAGGCAGAGCTGCTCGAGGTCGCGGTGCAGCGTCAGGATTATGTGGGCTGCCGGCGCCTCGTACACTTCGCGGCTCTTGAGGGCAATCATGCCGTCCTCAAACATGTCAATGTACCCTATGGCGTTCTCGCCGCCGACCACGTTGAGGTAGTTGATGATGTCAATGAGGTTGGTTTTGTCATCGCAGCGGACGGGCAGACCGCGCTCGAATTCGATTTCAATCCGGCGCGGCTCATCCGGCGCGTCCTGGGGATAGCGGTACCAGATAAAATCTTCGGGCTTGATGCGCATCTGGAGATTGTCCACTTCGCCAGACCCAATGGATCGGCACCACATGGTCAGGTCGTCGCCGATGCCTACCTTATGGGGGATGCCGTAGTATGCGGAGAGTTCTTTTTCCTGCTGCCGCGTGAAGTTGAAGTCTCGCACCGGCAGTATGACTTGCAGGTCGGGCGCGAACATGGAGAAGACGTTCTTCATGCGATACTGGTCGTTGCCCTTACCTGTGGAACCTTCGCACAGAGCGTCGCAGCCACGCTGGACAGCATATTCGGCTACGCGGCGGGCGATGAGCTGGCGCGTCATCGAGGTGGCCACGGGATAGCCCTCGTAGGAGCTGTTGGCCATGATGGCTTTGGGCAGCCAGTCCCTCGCAAACTCTTCGGTGCCCTCCAGGAGCACCCATTCCACGCCGCAAAGCTCTGCCTTCGTGCGGGCTTCCTCTAACTCGGCGTCTGTCAGCCCAACGTTGACCGTTACCGCGATGACTTCCTCGGCGCCATAGAACTCTGGCAGCAGCTTGAGTGCCAGGGCCGAATCAAGCCCGCCCGAGTAGGCCACGGCAACTTTCTTGACCTTGGGCAGACCCTCGGCACAAAGCTGGTCAGGCGTCAGCATTCTTCATTCCTCCGCGCAAGAACTTTCCCCCCAAGGGTGGCGGATATTATATCTACTCACCGCGCCGCTGTCCAGTACCACGAGGGGGCCGTTTCATTCTCTGAGGATTCTCCTCTCGCCACCAGCGAAGACATCAGAAAGGTTCTTGGTCATCTTTTTGGGGGAGAACCCTTTGGAGACTGTTGCAAAAGTCGCTTTCCCGGCTCCCAGACGCAATCGCAGGTAAAAGGTCGGGTACCCGATGTTGTACAGTTCCTGCACTCTGGATAAGCCGACAGTAGCTTTTGCATCAGTCCCCCAAGGTAGCGGCGTTGAGGACAATGACCAGCTTGGAAAAACAGCGGTCTCTGTGCGCGATTGTTGCAAAAATCGGCTCGACGTAGCCGTCAGTTTGGGTGCGGCACAGGCTTGCGCCCGCAAGTAATACTGCATGGGCGCGACTCACCTATGAAACGGCGGCTTTGCAACAGTCCCTTCAGATTTTCTTTTCAGGCTTTTTGTGGTTCCGCCTCGGGCGTTATCTCATCAGCGGTCGGAGGTGGTGCTGTGGCGGTAGTCCGGGCCGGGCTATGTCCCCGGGTACGCGGAGGGCCAGGACAAAGCTCCTTCAGCTTCGCGGGGCGAGCGCTACGTCCGCGGATACACGGACGGCCATAAGCCTCGCTGCATACGGCGTCGAGGCGTCCTGTGTGGGCAGCACTGGGAGGAGCGGCTACAGGCTGTGAGAAATAGGGATCGGACAATTGTGGGCTTGTGTGCCAAGGCTGACTATGCAAGGGGAGCACCAATGAGCAGGAAAAGGCTGCTGGCGGGCGTTGGGGTGGTGGTAGCTGTCGCGGCAGCGGGTGCGTCATGGCTGATGGATCACGGCCGGGAGGGGCCGGTGGAAGAGCTTTGTGTGAGTGGAATGGTCGAAGCCACGACGGTTGATGTGGGGACCGAAGTGTCCGGGACTGTGGCGGCTATTTTGGCGCATGAGGGAGACGTAGTGGGGAAGGGGCAGATGGTAGCGCAACTGGACACGAGCACATGGAAGGCCCGCCTGGCCCAGGCTGAGGCCCAGGCCGCCCAGGCCGCGCGGCGGGCTGAAGAAGCTCGAGCTATGGTTACGGCCCAGGCCGTGGCCGCTGCTGCAGGCGTGGCCGAGGCCGAAGCCGCGCGTGCCGCCGCCTTGGCCAATCTTGCCAAGCTGGAAAAAGGAAGCCGCCCGCAAGAGATTGCAGTGGCTGCCGACCGTGTGCGGCAGGCAGAGGCTGCCTGGAAGGCCGCCGTGGCCGCTGCTGAAAAGGCTCGCCGTGGGCCGCGCCCCCAGGAACTCGACGAGGCCCGGGCCGCCCTCTCGGCGGCCGACGCTGCCGTGGAGGCTGCTCAGGCCCGTCTTGACCGCCTGCGGGCTGGCTCGCGAAAGCAGGAGATAGAGCAGGCGCGGGCGCGGGAGTATTCAGTTTACTCAGGATTTTGTTTCATGCTGGAAAGAGTAAGGCCCGGGGAATCACCCTGGTGTTTTGTCAAAAACCCCGGTGTTGGCTTATACAGAGCCACAAAAGTATATAAACTTGTGTGTCTCACCTTTTGCCTCGGAGCGTATCTCCCAGGCGCTACAGAAACTCTTGCTGCAGTATCCTTAGAAAACCGAATACTTCCGGACGGGGGCCGG
>JANZZA010000607.1 GCA_026419655.1 Armatimonadota bacterium
GGCTGCCTGGATGGGCTGGTACGCCGCCGCGCAGGGGTACTCTGGCTTCCTGCGCTGGGCCTACGACTCCTGGGTGGAAGACCCGCTGTATGACACAAGCTACGTCACCTGGCCGGCGGGCGACTGCTTCCTGGTCTATCCTGGGCCGAGGACATCTATTCGTTTCGAGCGGCTGCGGGAAGGAATCCAAGATTATGAGAAAGTCAGGCTAGTGCGTGCAGCGCTGGAAAAAAGCGGGGGAGAAGCCGCGCGGGAGAGCCTTGGAAGGCTGCAGGCCGCCCTGGGCCGATTCACCTATGAGGCGGCTCAGAAGGAGCCTGCAGCCGAGACCGTCACAGCCGCTAAGAGAATCCTGGAAGACCTGTCGCGGGAAGTTTTCGCACCTTAAGACAGCTCTTCGTTGCCGGCGCGCGCAAGGAAAAACCTCCCAGTAACGGATTCCCGACCGAGCTAAACCCTTGCTGTGCTGCTGCAAAACCTGGCGTCGGCTTTATGCAGAGTAAAGAAGGCGCACAACGCCATATGCCCGGCCTCATACCTGCGGTCGCGCCGGAGAGGCGGCGAGGCTACTTTTGCAACAGTTTTCTTTGAAAGCGGTTGTGCCCCATAGCCTTTTCCCGAAACTTTTCCGCACCGTCGCACCTGCCCTGGCGGCCAGGGAAACGGTCTGTTTGGCTGGTCTAGTACTAGGACGCTAGGCGATGCTTTTAGGCTCCGCGCAATGTCCTTCCCTCGGCCCACACCAGGGAGATAATGAAAACAGCCAGCACTGCGTGGGCAATGGGGAGTATTCGGTTTTCTCCGGATTCCGTTTCAGGCGGGAAAGAAGCAGGCGCGAAGATGCACCTCGGAGACTGTTGGAACACCTGGTGTCCGCCTACCCAGACCGAGTAAAGTACACAACCCAGTACGACTCACCTTTTACCCGCGATTTCCTCTGGCGTCCGGGAAAGCGCCTCTTGCAAGAGTCTCCTCAGAAAACCGAAAACTCCCGGGCAAGGACGGCGGTTTGCATCCTGCGGCCTGGTCTCTTAATATCTGCTCGTTGGCGGTGGGGTTGCATGCTCCTGCGATAGGAAAATACCGTCAGCCTTGATATGGGGGACCACCATTATGGGCCGAAGCATTCACCTGGAAATCGGGATAAACGGAGCCTTTATCACACGCCGCTGGGAAAAGCCCGAGAATATGATGCGTCTCACGGCCGAGACTGGTTATCTGGTCCACGAGTTCTGTGCAGACGTGATAGACCCATTCTTCATGGGGCCGAAGGAATTCCTCCTGGAAATGGCCCGCGAAGTGCGCCAGTGGGCGGAACATTACGGCGTGAAAATCTGTGACATCTACACCGGCATGGCCACCCACCGTTTCCATAGCTTTGGCCACTCGCGTCCGGAGCCGCGCCAGCGCATGCGCGAATGGCTGGAGAGCTGCTGGGACATCTGCATCGCCATGGGCACGGACCGCTGGGGCGGGCACGTGGACGCCGTGCCGGCCGAGTTTTTCGATGACCCAGCAGGCTACGAGGCAGTCCGCGCCCGCCTCCACGACACCTGGCGCGAGCTGGCTGTGGTGGCCAAGGAGAAGGGCCTTGGCGCCATTTACGTCGAGCAGATGTATTCTCCGGGCGAAGTGCCGTGGACCTTCCGCCAGCAAGAAGAATTCCTAATGGCCGTCAACAGCGACGAGGGCGTGCCTGTGTACACCACCATTGACGTCGGTCACATGGCCGGCATGCATTACGGCCTTTCCGGGCCAGAGCTGGACTACCGCGAATGGATACGCCGATATTGCCCGTGGTCAGAAGTCATCCACTTGCAGCAGACAACCCCGGACGGCTCGCACCACTGGCCCTTCACGCCGCCGTACAACGAGCGCGGCCATATCCGCATGGACGCCGTCATAGAAGCTATTCAGGAAGGCCACGCGCGGGCAGGGGCATCACCGCTGTCTGATGCTGTGCCGCCCGTAGACCGCCACTTCCTAGTCCTTGAGATTATCCCGGGCAGCACCAAGCGCGAGGACATACTTCTGGAGGAGATGCACGAGAGCGCGGAGTATCTGTATCAGTTCGTGCCCAAAGGCGGCATGGTCCTGGCGGTTTAGATTGCGGAGTCAAAAGCCTTGGTGAGATGGTGCCGGGAAGTGGGATGGGCGGCTGTCTGAAGACTTTCTTGAAGCAGCGTCCGCAAGCCCCAAAGCCGCGAGAAATCGTGTTCTGGGGAAGATGTTGAAAAGAGGCATCCCCCAACTCCTTTTTGCAAACTTTCCCGTGCTCCTTCCGCTGCGCACGGCCTTGGACGACGCCCAGGGCCTGGCTCGTGCAAGGATTAATTATGCAGCCAAGAGCAGCCCCGCGAGGAGGAGCGCCAGACCCGCCGCCACCAAGATGCCTACCCCTACTTTCTTCAGCGGCCAGGCCCAGCAGGTGTTGGTCTTGCCATCGGCCGTGGTGAATTGCCATATCTCAAGGAAAGGCCGTGGGAAACGCCTGTACCAGCCTGTAGCTACCACACTCTGCCCAATAAACTTTTCCGCGCGCAACCAGCCGAAGAGCACCTCAAAGAGCGGTAGCGGCTGGCGGTAGTCCAGCACCATGAAGCCCGTGCCGTCTTCGAGGACAAGGTCATCAGACCAGTATAGTCCAGGTATGCCGCGGCCGATGACGGTGCCTTGCAGCCGCGCCGGTACGCACCGGATGGCCGAGACCTTCACCTGGGAAACCAGATTTGCCACTGTGTCATCGGCAAAGTTGCCGCCCGGGTACATAAACCTCAGTCGTATAGCAAGCCCTAAGCCGAGGCCCAGCAAAGCTGCCCCGACTGCTATAAGGGCAGCGTGCGGATTGCCTTCGGACATTCCCGGAAGCATCAGGGCCACGCCAGCAGCCACGCCGCCAAGTAGCCCCAATACTGGCAAGTAGTAGACCAGGATATCCGTGAGGAACTCGTCCCAGTAGCTTTCCGAGGGCTTGTTGGGGAAGCTGAAGGCGGGGGCCTGGCCCATGTACTCGGCCACCCTGGCCAGCGCCCTCATCCGCTTGGCCGGCAGCGGATGGCTCGAGTGAAGCTCGCACAGGAAGGCCCAGGGGTTGAAAAGATCCCACTCCATCGCTTTGACCATGACTTCCGGGTCGTACGTGCGGGTGCGGCCAGCGTAGCTTCCCGCGGCGGCAAGGGCCAGCGACGCGCCCATTTTGGGGTCAAAGATGCCCACCGTCCGAAAGCCCCTCATTGGGCTGAGTCGCGCCTGGGTTGTCTCATGATCGCCCTCGCTTGCGGTGACACCTGCCGCCGCTCCGGACCTCGCCAGACCGTAGGCTATCTTCATCAGCGCGCTTGCCAGAGCGTTGGGCTTGCCCGTCGTCTCTGCCGAGTAGCGGTCGGCGTAGTATTCCCGCACCCGAGAAAGAAACAGGGCAACGTACTCGGCCAAGATGTAAGCTAAGAAGGCCGAGAGCGCCACAGCGGCGGCTGCCCCTGCCGACCGTCCCCGGCGCTGGCTGGCGCGGCGCCCGAAGACGTACAAATAGTAAAGAACCAACACGATGGTAGAGGCGATAGTCATTATCACGAAGTCCCAGTGAACGATATGCCCTATTTCGTGGCCAACGACGGCCCGTACTTCTTCCTCGTCGCACATGTCCAGCAAGCCGCGCGTTATGGCAATCCGCGCGTCACCGGGGTAGTGACCGAAGGTGAAAGCATTGGGGTTGCCGTCCTCGATAATGCCGAAGCGAGGCACGGGGATGCGGTGGGCTGCAGCTTGCTCCTCCAGGAACGCCCGCAAATAGCCAGGCAACTCCTCCAGCCGCTGCCAGCGGATTTTGAATATGAGCTGAATGATCCACGGGCTGATCAGGTATTGCAGTCCCATTATGACTACCGCAACGACCACGGCTAGCCAGACCGGGGCTTCCAGCAAGTACATCGCCAGGGTAGCCACTGCGAATAGCAGCGCGAAAAGCACCGTCAGGACGGCCACAGACCTCAGCGCAAGTAGTCCCATAGTCCATCCTCCTCGGCGCGGCACTTGCCTACTTCACAACCTACCTTCCGAGAGACCTGCTCCAGGCGGTATTATACGTCTTGTCGCCGACACGGACGACAGCAGGAGATCCGGGCCGTAAGCTTGATGCATGAGGATTGCCCAAGGATTAGCTGAAGAGGCGCCTGAATGGTTTTCACTCGCCTGGGCCTTGCAGCGTTGCTAGTGGGGCCAGCCGTGGCCTTGGCTGGGCTTTGGCGCGAGGAGATGCTCGGCGCGGCCGTACTGTGGATGTCGGCGGTCACGGCCATAGCCGGAATAGACGCCCTTCTTGGCCGTGCCCTGGCCCGCCTCGAATTCAACCGAAGTTTGCCAGACCCCCTGTCTCTCAACTCCCGCAATCCCGTTACTCTTCACGTCCGAAACCGCAGCCGATTCCTCGCCGACCTGATTGTCCTCGATGACTTGCCCGAGGAACTACGGCCCGAGGGTAACCTGCAGGCCCTGGTCGTGCCCCCTTATGGCGAGGCTTTGATGCGTTGCACAGTCTACCCGCGCGAGCGCGGCAAGTTCCACCTTGGCGACGTGTACGTCCGCGGCCTGGGGCTTTTTCGGCTCTCGCGGTGGCAGCGGCGGTACCGAATCGGGGGCGAGGTGCGCGTCTACCCTGCCCTGGCCGACGTGAGCCGCTATGATTACCTTGCACGTGCTCGTCGGCTGATTGAGATGGGCTACCGGCCTATCCTTCGACGTGGCGAAGGCCGGTCTTTCGAGTCGCTGCGTGACTACGTCCGCGACGACGATTTCCGCGACATTGACTGGAAGGCCACTGCCCGGCGTGGGCGGCCTATCACTCGCCAGTACGAGGTGGAGCGCAGCCAAAACGTAATGTTGCTGTTAGATTGCGGGCGGCTCATGGCCGCTGAGACCGAGGGAATGACCAAGCTTGACCACGCCGTCAACGCCGCGCTGATGATGGCCCACGTCGCAGTGGCAATGGACGACGCCGTGGGCTGGATTGCCTTTGCTGACCGGATCCTCCGCATGAGGCCGCCGCGAAAAGCCCGCGACCAGGTTGCCCGCCTTGCTGATGACCTCTATGAGCTGCAGGTGGAACTCGTCGAGCCGAATTATGCTCTTGCCTTCGCGCCACTGAAGGGCAGGATGCGCAAGCGCGCCCTGGTGGTAGTCTTCACCGATCTTGTTGACGTCGAGGCCAGTGACAGGCTGGTGAGCCACTCGGTTGCCCTTTATCCGCAGCATCTGCCGCTCATTGTTGCCATCCGGGACGCAGAACTGGAGGCCCTGGCTGCGGCAGTGCCGGCTGGCGTGCAGGATGTCTACGTAGCCGCTGTTGCGACGAGACTTCTGGAACGTCGTGCCCATGCGCTGGCGGCCATGCGTGCTCGGGGAGCTCTCGTCCTCGACGTAGCTCCTCACCAACTGACAACCAAGGCTGTTAACGAGTACCTTTGCGTAAAAGCTGCGGGCAGACTATGAGGCTCGTGCTGGCCCCACGCCGGTATGAGACTCGTGGCCGCCTGCAGAAGCTTTCGACGGGACCGTCTTCTCTGAGCACGTCTGCACGATTCGTTTATAATCTGCGCGGGCGCCCTATACAGCGGCGTGAGAGAGATTAAAGGGTGCCTGAGTTTAAAGCAGGGCGATGTAATATGCCGTATTGGCTACTGTTCTTACTCCTTCTAGGCGCTTGGGCTGCGGTTTGGGCTGAGTCCGCCCCCGGCACGGCTGTGGGAAAGATTCAGACTGTGCTGGGACCTGTCGAGCCGCAAAACCTCGGGCCGGCGCTTACCCATGAGCATATTCTCGTGGACTTTATTGGGGCCGACAGGGTGTCGCCAGACCGCTACGACCCCGATGAGGTTTTCGAAGTCATGCTGCCCTATCTTGAGGCCCTGCGGGATGCGGGCATACGGGCATTGTTCGAGTGCACGCCTAACTATCTGGGGAGGGACCCAGCACTTTTACGGCGTCTGAGCGAGGCCACCGGCGTGCACATAATCACAAATACCGGACTGTATAAGGACCCATATCTGCCAGCCTGGGCTAAAGAGGCAAGCGCGGAGGAAATAGCTCGCGTCTGGATCGAAGAGGCCGCCGACGGCATTGGGCCAGAGGGCATCAAGCCTGGCTTTATCAAAATCGCTGCCAATGAAGGCGACCTGAGCGATATGCAGCGCAAAATCCTCGAGGCTGCCATTATCACCTCGAAGGCGACGGGTTTGGTCATTGCTGCCCACACAACCCAGGGCATCACTGCGCACCAGGAGCTGGACTTGATAGAGGCTGCCGGGCTGCCCACGTCGCGGTTTATATGGGTCCATGCCGACGCCGAGCCGGATGCCGAGCTCCGATATAAAGCGGCCCAGCGCGGGGCATGGCTGTCCTATGACGGCATACGGGCGGAGAGCGCTGAGCAGAAGCTGGCTATGGTTGCGGAGGCTCTCGCACGCTGCCCGGAGCGCCTGCTCATCAGCCAGGACGCTGGATGGTACAATGTGGGCCAGCCGCGGGGCGGCCAGATTGCACCC
>JANZZA010000506.1 GCA_026419655.1 Armatimonadota bacterium
CGGCCATGTGCCGGAGAAAAGGCCTCTGCCAGTCGCTGGTCACCCCCAAAAGTGTTTCCATGCGCCTCCAGGCGAGAGGCTGTCCTGGCGCAAGAGGACCGCGAGATGCTGGGTACTCCCGCGCGTACGCAGGCCACAGCAAAGTCCTCCGCTCCTTTCTTCTCCCTCGTCACCCAATGGCTATTCCTGCGCGGCCGCAGGCCACAGAAAAGTCCTCCGCACCCTCCTCCCCTCCCCCTCACCCAACAGGTCTTCCCGCGCGGCTGCAGGCCGAAGGGTCAAGCCCGGCCTTTCAGGCGGCTGGGGACGCGACTACAAAGGCTGCTTCACCTTGCTGGCGTACAACGTCCGAAGAGTCGGTTACCTCAACGAGTATCTTGTGCTCGCCTGGCTCCAGGGCGTCCGCGTTGACAGCAAAGGTAAAGGGCGGCGCATTACTGATACCCTTCACGCGGCCATCCAGGTAGACCTTAACCATCCCACCCAGCCACGCGTCGGGCAGTTGGACCAGGATTTGCACACGGCCGCGTACGGCGCTTGGCGGAGCCCCCAGGATGGCGATGTAGATACCGGTGACGGTGCCAGGGGCCGGCCTGTCCGCTGCCAGCGCAACTGAGGTCACCGGCTGGGGCTGCGCAGGCTCGCCTCGGGTCTCGGCAGCAGCCTCAGGGCCAACGGGCGCGGCTGCGACCTGTACCGCGGGCGCGCCCTGAAGCTCCGAAAGAAAATAGTCGCTCGCGATGATGTCCCGGTAGGCAGCTAGCACTTGCGGGTCTGTTGTGACCGAGTAGTCGTTGTCGGCCAGGTTATCGCTGGCAGCGTCTACCGAGAACCAGTTTATCATCCGCACGCGCGGAAACTCGGTCGGCAGGGAAGAATAAAGCTGGCGCATTTTCTCCACGGCGAAGTCCGGGCAGCGCAGCTTCAGCGCATTGCAGTAGTGGGTGGCAGCGTACTCGCAAATGGCGATGGGTTTGCGTGGAGCGTAAAGCTTGTAAACGTACCGCAGCAGGTCCCTGGGGTCCTGGCCGGCTATCTTATTGGGGTCGCCGTCGTGGCGCTTGACGCTGTAGATGTTCACGCCCACCCAGTCCACGTACTCGTCGCCCGGATAGTAGCTGGTGATGGAGCCTTGCGGTACGGCGAAGGGGCACCAGACCATAATGACCTTAGGCGCAATCTGGTGCATTACGCGGTAGACGAGGCGCCACTTTTCCACGTACAGAGCCGGGTTGCCGGACCAGGCCTGCCAGTTGCCGTTCATTTCCGAGGCAAAGCGCAGGAAGATGGGCACGTCGGCGCGGCGCGCAGCCTCGGCCCATCCGCGAAGGTATTCATCATCCTGGACGGCGTCCAGGCCCTGGTTTGGCTCCCAGGCGATGTGCGGGACCTGGCCGCGCACCTTAAGCTCCTTTACCCACGCAAAGGGAAAGGGCTGCCCGTAGCCCACATAGCGGAAATAGCTGAGGTGTTTCTTGCCGACGAGCCTTTCGAAGCCATCCACGTCGCCCTTGACCGTAGGGTCAAGCTCGACATAGGCGCCAATGTAGCACCCATAGGCTGGCTCATACGGCCCAAGGGAAGAATTCGCTGCCTGCGACCCGGCCGCTGCTGCAATGACGAGAACATGCAACGCTAACATACGCCCAAAAGAATAAGCCGCGAGCAGTCCACTGGACAAGAGCACAGGCCCAGCCATTTATTCTGTTGCGGCTTATGGGGTTTCGGGGCGGTCCTGGCGAAACTCGAGGGCGCGCAGGCGACGTTCGGCTTTCTGCCGCACTGCCCCCCACGCTGCCTCTCCTGCCTTTTCCCACAACGGGCAGCGGTTTTCGGTGCAGTTATCCAGGCCACTTAATTCCTCAACGGTGGCGCGGCAGGCGGCATAGGTGAAGAC
>JANZZA010000661.1 GCA_026419655.1 Armatimonadota bacterium
CAAGGCACGCCAGGCGGCATGTATGAACAACCTCAAGCAGCTCGGCACGGCCTTCCACATGTACTGCCAGGACTATGACGAGCTGCTGCCGTCGTGGTGCTTCTGGGCCTTCGGCGCGCCGGTCACGAATGACAGCGGACCGGCTCAGCGCGCGTACACGTGGGACACGGTTCTCCAGCCGTACATTCGTAACCTCCAGATACTCCTGTGCCCTGACAGTCCCTACGGGAAGACCTACAACGAGCCAAACTACGGGAACACCCAGGTCCGCTCGTATGCAATGCCTCGCTACGTCGGCGACCCGTGCGGGTACAACCGCGTCGAGCTAAACACCCCGCTGAGGGTCGTCTGTCCGTTGGATGCGCCGCCGTCGCCGTCGGCGACGGTGCTGCTCCAGGAGAAGGGCAAGCGAGGCATCGGCATCGTGGGGGACGCTGCGGCGGAGCGCTTCCAGCAGAGCCACAGTGCGTCCAATCAGGGCGACTATGACGAGTCCCTGTTCCACAACAATGGCAAGAACTTCCTGTTCGTGGACGGGCATGTGAAGTGGTACGCGAAGGATAGCGGGCCGTTTGCGGCCAAGACCTCCGCATGTCCATGCGCAAATTGGTCCGGGGCCCAGCTTTACGAGGACCACCAGAAGGGAGGGCACTGCGAGAGCGAGAGCGACTGGCCGCCCGAATAGCCCTGTAGCGGCTTCGTCCAAGGTCACCGGGGCGCGCGGGGGAGGGCGTCCCCGTCCCTGTTTTTTTCGCCTTGCGAGCCCAGGAGTAGCAGTGCGGTTAGCTCCCCGGTGCCAGGCCTGTGCGGCCTCTCAGACGGGGGCTTTTAGCAGCTCCCTTTATCCCTCGCCAGCTGTCCGACGCGAGACGGTTGGGGCCAGGGTGGCTGTGCCCAGCGCCAGGCCGGCGGAAAGAAAACACAGCCACGATAGGCTGCAGCCGAAAAGCCCCAGGTATCCGCCAAGGATGGTCAGGGCAATGCCGGCGGCGGTGAAAATGCCTGCCGGCAGGCCGGGGCGAAGTATAGTTCGTTCCCACTGGCCTGAATACGCCGCGGCCGCCGCCAGGGCCAGGGGGAGACGCCAGCCCCATGGCCATATGGCCGCGTCCTGGCCTATCAGCGCGGCATTGACTGCCCGAAGATTTGAC
>JANZZA010000694.1 GCA_026419655.1 Armatimonadota bacterium
GGCCACGGCGCGTGGGTCGTAGTCGCCAGAGCGACCCTCGGCAACTACTTCAATGCCGATGCCGGAGCCAAAGATTTGCCAGCCCCCCTGTCCCTCAAGGGGCCCCTCTTGCAACCCACCGAAGGAAACCTCAAAGCGTCGCCTGGCCGGGTCGCGTCCCGGCGGCGGCGTTAGTGGTAGCGACGCGCATACCGTCCTGTGCCAGTACGGGCCGGTAGCCTGCTCGGCCATCCGCACCAGGTGCTGGCCCAGCATGCGGACCACCGCCGGCTCACTGCCGCGCTGATACAGTTCGTTGTCTCTCAGCGTCGGGTATTCGCCAGACCCGCCAAAAGGTACTCCACAGTCGTAAACCACGTTGCCTTCCACAAGCACTCCATCGAACTCATTGTCCAGGTAGATTCCCAGGCAGTAGGAGCGAAAGACCAGATTGTTGCGGAAGATATTTCCCAGGCCCTGTGCGTATCCATACAGCGCGCCGCCGTCGTCGGGCAGCCGCGCTCCTATTTCGTACACCACGTTGTGCTCGACGACGTTATTGCGCCCGTGGAGGAAAGGTTTCACGCTTTCGGCCGTGAGGGGGTTGTCCCCGGGGATTTCGTCCCAGCGGAACTTGTAGTCGGCTCGCCCTGCTCCCGGCCTGCCCCTGTACTGGCGGAAGTACGCAGTGTGCGCCCCGGAGATGCACACTGCCGCATAGGGCATGTCGTGGATCAGGTTATAGGCTATGTGATTCTCGCCGCTTTGTCGCAGGTCAATGGCTCCGGCGTGCCACCAGTCGGTCGAGCAGTGGTGGATGTGGTTGAAAGAAATCTCGTGGCCTTTATTAGTGTCCTTGGTACCGGGCCCGTACCCGCCAGCCTGCAGCCCACCGCAGCCAGCGCCGACTACCTCATTGCTCACAAAGCGATTGTTGATGGCCGTCAGCTTGAAGCGGGTGGCGAAACCGGCTACCTCAAGAAAGTGGCACTGCTCGATTGCGCAACGCTGGGTGCCCGATAGCACCACGGCTGCATCCAGCAAGTGAAGGTTGGTCTCGTCTTCGGGATCGCGCTCGTTCCACCGGCGGCGGTCGCAGTGCATGAAAGTGAACCCGCGCAGGACGATATCGTGCACCCATCTCTGCCGCGTTTCGTCGCCCTGGAACCGGATGAGCTCCTTCAGGGCCGGGGCAATGACTTCGGCTGCGGCCATGTCCTCGCCCGGCCGAGGCAGATAGTACACTTTCCCCTCCACAGTGTTGACGCACCATTCGCCTGGCTCATCAATGCCTTCGAGGGTGTTTTCCACGCGAAAGGGGTCCCCGGGCCCGTAATTGTAATAGGCCATTGAGGCGAGGGTCAGGGTGGAGCTGGCCTCATCCACGGACTGGACGGGGCAGATGAAGTTGGCGTACCTGTACGATGGCAGGCTGTTTATCTCCACGTCGCCCAGGTTAGGCCAGTTTTTGACGGTGCCGGCAGGGAACTGAAACTGCCTGCCGCCGGCACCCTCAGGTGCATCTGGCTCCGGCGCACCGCCCGCGACGACCTTGAACCACCGATGCCAGTTATCCGTATCCGGCTCCCGCGAGCGCATGGCCAGGCGGCCGTTAACGAACATCCGCGTGAAGTACCAGCCCTTTGGCACGGTCGCGACCCAAAGCTGGTCGTTGTATTTGCGCCAGCCCGTGATTCGGCGCCCGCCGCTAATCACGGCCCGCTCGCCGGGGTATGCAGCATACACTACCGGGTGGCCTTCCCGTCCGGAATCCTCAGGAGTGAACACCAGGGTCTTTTCGAGCACATACGTGCCCTCGCGGAACAGGACCGTCACGTTCTTCTGCTCTGCGCTAAGTGCCTGGCGCACAGCTCGCACCGCGCGCTCGAAGGTGGCAAAAGGACCGTCAGTGCGCGCAGCATTGGGTGCGCTGAGCGTTCCCGACCAGCGGTCGTTCCCATCCGGCGAGACGTAAAAGATAACGTCCTTGGCCCAGGCAGGCCCAAGCATCCCTGCCAGTGTCAAGTAGGCAACCCACAAATGCCGCATCTTTCTTTGTGCCCTCCAGGCTGTGGCCCGACGAGGTCCCACGACTGCCAAAAGCAAAGCGCCTGGCCTTCGTCCTTGGGGGTAATAGGAGAGCCAGACGTTCCTCATCCACTGCACGTACCCTTCTTTTTCTCGAGCCGCTTATCCCGTCCGCCATTTTACACACAATACTTGACACTACCCAAACCTTCGTGGCCACTGCCGCCTCAAGCCACGCAAGGTTGGAGCGTCAATGGATAGTCAATGGAGTGAGGCAAGGCTCTTCAAGCACCACACACGCACTGCTGTCATCCAGCGGTTCCTGTCTGACCTGTGTGGTCGAAAAAGCGCGAAAAATCCGCGAAGGCGGCACAGGAGACAAACCCCTTTCACGCACGCACCTCGCGGGGGGAGCACTTCAAGCGACAAGAATCAGGTAGATACCAGCACCAACAAGCAGCCAGCCGCCGGCTCGCTGAATGATGGCTGAATATTTCGTGAGCCTGGCGAGGCTTGTGACAGCGGTGGTAGCCGCGCCCAGTACGATCAAGGGCAGGCCGTGCCCCAGCGCGTAGAAGAACATCAGCATGCTCCCGTAAGCCACCTGCCCCTTTGACGCAATCAGCGCCAGGATGAGCGTCATAAGGGGCATCGCGCATGGGCTGGCCACCAGTCCAAAAAGCACTCCGAGCACCAGCGCCCCAAGAAAACCTCTCATTTGCGACCATTTCGACTGTGCCGGCACCCAGGTACTGAAACTGAGCGGCACCACTCCAGCCATGTTCAGCCCCACCAGCACACACACCACCCCCACCACATACATCCATCCAGCCCGCGATAACCCCAAAACGGTGCCGACGAAAGACGCCGTCGCCCCCAGGACAA
>JANZZA010000749.1 GCA_026419655.1 Armatimonadota bacterium
CGTCGGTAAAAAGACCACCAAGAACTTCCGCGGCCGCTGCCAGTATGAGATTGTAGGCTTCGGGCACCAGCTTGGCCCAATAGCGAGTCTCGCATTCGTGGCCGCCGCGCTGTAAAGCTTCAGGTGTGGGGATATATCCGACGTAGTGCGATGTACAGTGCACCACGTAGGTGTGGCATGACGGCGAGGCCATTTTTATCGCCAGTCCCAGCTCGGCAAAAGGCTCGCCCGGCAACCCGACCAGCGCTGTTTCTCCCACCCGGAGCGCCTGGACCTCATAGTTCACGCTTCCCTCGCGCTCCCGCAGCAGATGGACTCCGTAAGTGCTGGCAGCAATCATCCAGTCCCAGTCAACGCCGGAGCGGGTCTCGTCGGCCCACTTTGGGGCTGGGCTCTCGTCGAGGACGGCCTTGGCCCAGTCGAGGCGCTCTTTCTCTACTTGGCGGACGGATATGGGCACTTGGCGCAAGCACCAGTCCAGTTTACTGACCGGGTGAAATTCAATGTTTTCCAGCACGCGGGCGGCGGTATCCGCGAGTCCGCGGCCCATAAGGTGATGATCGTTTTTATAGTACGGGTCATATGGATTCCACGGATTGATGTTGCCGCAGGGTCCGTTGAGCACAATCGGCACGCAGTCGTAGCCGAGGCCGCGGCACACCTCTTTGGCCCACGCGCCGGGCCAGTCCGCCGACACGAGCAGGCGTGGGAAAACATGGACGGGATGGCAGCCGTAGCTGAGAAGCAGCGCCAGCAATCGCCCAGACCGTCGCCGCAAAGCAACCACGCCAACTTCGGGATCTACAGGCCCTTCAAGGTAGCGTATCCACGTAGGCCCGAGGGGACTGTCACGGACCGGGCCGGGCATGGCCACGGTGCCGTCGTCACGCACTGCCCGGCGATTGTGCGCCCAGCGACCATCAATCGCGCTGCCAACGCCCACGTCCACAGGCTCCATGCAAGCCGCGGCTCCCTCGAGAGCCTCGACAGCTCGCTCGGCCGCCCAGTCCGCATACGTCCTCTCACAACCGCTTATCCACTCGGCATCCGGCGGAATCACCTCGTCAAAGGCCGGGTCGAGCATGAAGCGTCCTAAGGACGGCGCCGAATGGGTCTGGGTGGCGTGAACCATCATGGCCTCTGGCGGAATACCCAGCCTGACTCTTGCCGCTTCGCGGATACGGGCAGTGTACTCGGCAGTGATTATGGTCACGTCCAGCGCGAGAATCGCGAGCCGGCGGTCGCCTGCTTGAAGCACAAGAGCCTTGGCATAAAGCGGGTCAAGGACAAGGCGAGCTGGCCGGTGGCGGGCGACGGCTAGGGAAAGGTTCGGGCCAGCAGGAGGTGTGATGTCAACCTGTGCAGCACCAG
>JANZZA010000016.1 GCA_026419655.1 Armatimonadota bacterium
GCCTGCAGTTTGCTTTCAGCGCGTCCGGGCGCGGCCACAGGGTTTTGCTGGACACTGCCTGCCACGTCTGGCTGGTGAAAGGCCCACGTTGGACGAGTAAGCCTGACCGCCCGCCGGCGGAGACCAGCCCTCCGTCGGGGCCAGAAGTGGTGCTGGCAGCCACGCGCGGCGACTGGGTAGGACTTGAAGGGCATGCCTGGGCAGGACCAGAGGACTTGTCGGCACGCCTGAGGCTGGCCTGGACGCCGGAAGGCCTCCTTGTCTCTTCTGTTGTTCGAGACGACGTACACGTGCAGAGCCAGCCACCCGAGGAAACGTGGCGCTCGGACAGTCTACAGCTTGCCTTCGACTATCGCTGCAGTGCGTGGCGCGCTCTGACTGCAGGTCGCCCGGCCACCTGGCTCGAGCTCGGTCTTGCGCTGGACGAAAAGGGACGGGCCATGGGCTATCAGTGGTACCCCAACCGCCAGCCCCTCGAGGATGTGAAGTTTTCTGTCTCCCGGCGAGGGAACGAGACAGAATATCTTGCTTTTGTACCAGCGAGTACCTTGGGCGCAGAGAACTTGGCTCCGGGCGACGTAGTTGGCTTTGCGGCCTTGGTCAATGATGACGACGGCCGCGGGCGCAAGGGCTGGCTGGCTCTCGACGACGGCATCGGCTTTTCCAAGGACCCGCGCAAGTATGGATTGCTGGTGCTGGACTGAGTGGGGAGTATTCGGTTTTGCAAGGATACTGTTGCAAAAGTTCCTGCAGCGCCTCGCAGATGTGCTCCAAGGCAAGAGGCTAAGCACACAAGTTCATGCACTTTTGTGGCCCTGTCTAAGCCAACACCGGGTTTTAGGCTGGAATACCGAGGTGATTCTCCGCGCCTCACTGTTTCCTGCCTGAAACAAAATCCGGAGTAAACTGAATACGCCCGCCTGAGTGGAGACTGCTGCAAGAGTCACCGAGACGCAGGTCCGAGTCCGTGAACGGCACAGATTTGGACCAGCAACTGATACCGGGGAGGAGCGAGTCGCCTGCGAAAAGAAGGTTTTGCGACGGTCACAAGCGGGACGAAGCCCGGGAACGCAGGCCCGGGTAACGTCTCCTTACAAAGCGCTGCCGTCCCCAAAACGCTCATGCCTTCGTACTCCCGTCTCGGGTGGCCGCAGGAGTAGAATCCCGTGGGTGGGCATTCATCATGCAGGGTCGGTAGTGTGATGAGTTACAGGGCACGTTATTGCTGGTGGGCGGCGCTGGTCGCGGCGGCCATGGTGCTGCTGGCCTGGACCGCGCAGGCACCAGCTCAGGAGCCGGCGGGATTGCCTGACGCTCCTGCTGAGGATTACTCCGCGCTCCTGCGTAGGGCTGTGCAGGCTGTCCGTGAGGGCCATTTCAACGACGCGGCTGAGGCATACCAGCGTGCCTTTGAGGCCGCCGGGACGGACGCACAACGGGCCGCCGCACTCCTGGGCAAGGCCGACCTACTATCGGAGCTGGAGCAATATAGCGTTGCGGCAGATACCTATGCCCAGGCCGGGCGACTGGCTGGCGCGGCCGACCATCAGCGTGTGCGCGCATGGCTGGGAGCTGCGAGAACCGCCGCTGCCGCTGGAAAAGTCAAACTCGCCGTCGAGGCCAATGAGTGGCTTGCCTCCAGCAAGGACGTGACGGACGCCGACCGCGCAGCAGCCCTGGGGCGACTGGCGGATATACATTACGAGGACGGCGAGGTGGCCAAGGCCGAGACCCTGTGGCGCCGTCTCGCCGACGAGTTTAGCAGTTATCCGCCCGCGCGGACGGCCCGACAGAAACTTGTAGAGAGTTATCTGGGCCGCAATGACCTGGAAGCTCTGAGGAGGTTGCTGGCCGGCGCCCGCGCGGCCAACCAGCCGGACGCCGAGGGGCTTCACGTCTACGCGGCGACAAGGCTCGCTTCCGGCGGCAAGCTGCGCCTGGCCCTGGAGATTTGCGAGGCCCTGCTTGCATGGCGGCCTTTCAGCGAGGCCGGCTGGGCCCAGGCGTGGCATCTCCACGAGCAGCTCGGCGACGCGGAAACATTCTTGCAGTCGGCGCTGGAACGTGCGCGGCGCGATACCCAGGTGGCTCAGGGACTGGCGGGTGTGGCGGAAAATCTGGCCAGCTCGCCAAGGGCCGAGCAGCGCACGCGGAGTCTGGCCCTGTACGAACTTCTTCTCGACGCGGCGCCGGGCAGCCCGCGTCTACTGTACGGCGGGGCCAGAGTGGCCCTGGATGCTGGTCGCGCTGACCTGGCAGACCGCTGGAGCGCCCGGCTCGTTGAGGCACAGCCCAACGATACCTCCGCCCAGGCCGTGCGCGGCCGAGTCCTGGCTGCCCTCAATCGGCGGGACGAGGCTTTGGCGGCGCTCAAGCAAGCAGCTCATTACTCGCCCGACGACGTCGACTCCGCTCGGTATCTGTTGGCCATGCTTGAGGACGCAGGGCTTGCGGATGAGGCACCGGCGGTGGTTGCCGAGGTCCGCGCAGTGACGGGGGATCCGTCGGTTCTATCTGTAGACCTTGCGATGGCTTACCAGCGGCGTGGGCAATGGAAGGAGGCGGTCGCCGAGCTCGCCAAAGCTCTCGCGAGCGGTGAGGCGTCGGCCAGCTATGTGACGGGGCTGTTCTATCAGTGGCTTGCTGACCCGGCCGCAGCAAAAGAGACAGCCGAGGCCATGGACGAGCTGTCAGTCGCAGGTAGTCTTCCGCGCCCCATGCTGCCAGCCTATGTGTGCCTTCTATTCCTCAACGGGCGACAAAAAGACATGGCCGCGCGGCTGTCTGGTCTTTTGGCAGAAGAGCGCGGCGGTGTGGTTCTTCAAGCGGCGCAGTTGCTTAAACTTTTGGGCCGGGATGACCTGGCGCCGCCGCTATATGAAGCCGCTTTGGAAAGCGGGCTGCCGCCAGAGGCCGAGCAAGAGGTGGCGCTTCGAGTGGCCGAGGATTTGTTGGCTGCTGGCCGGGCTGCCGATGCCCGCCGGCTGCTTCAGGAACACCGCAAACCTGGCATGCCCTGGCGGCTTGCAGCCACTTATGACCTGGTCTTAGCCGAGCTCCTTCTGGCTGTGGGAGCGGTGGATGAGGCTGAGTCTCTCCTGCAAAACTTGATGTCGCGACCTGCGCGGGTTGACGCTGCGCGGACGCAATTGTTACTTGGCGAAAGCGCCTTTCGGAGGGGCGACTATTCTTCGGCCCGCCGCATCCTACAGTCTCTGGCCGCAGGTTCCACGGCTATGCCCGAAGCACCGGAGATGCCGCCGGCGCCACCCTTGCCTCCAGGTGTTGACGCTCGTGAAGCTCCGGGGCTGGTCATGACTCCCTACGGAGGGCGCGGTACGGCACTCAACAACACGGCAGCGCATGCGGCTTTCATACTCGCTGAGATGGCCCTGCGCGAGGACAGACTGGATGAGGCGCGCAAGGGCTATCTGGCGGTAGTGGCTTCGGCCGCAGCCACCAGGGCAGCAACTTCTGCGGTGGGCAGGATAGCATTGCTGTCAGCCCTGGCGGAACTTGACGATGATGAGCGCCGCCGTTTCCTCGTGGGCCTCAAGCTCTTGGATGCTGGCGATATGGCGCAGGCTCGCTCGCTATGGGCGGACTGGCTTGACCAGCCTTCAGCTCCTGTCGCGGCGTATGCACGGATGCTTTTGGCGGAAGCCCTTGAGGCGTCGGATCCGTCCCGCGCGGCAGAAGAGTACGAGCAGTTGGCCAAGGCACTGCCCGATGCGGCCCTCGCGCCAGTGGCTATGTACCGCGCAGCTCTGCTGCGGGCGTCTACGCAGCCTCCCCTGGCGGTGGCCTTGGCCAGCAGGCTGAAGGAACGGTATCCCGACTCCGCGTTAGCCCCTGTCGCCGCCCAGCTTGCGGAAGAGCTTTCGCGGCCGTAGCGCATGCTGGGGGAGTATCCGGTTTTCTAAGGATGCTCTCGCAAGAGTTTCTGCAGCGCCTCGGAGCTGCGCTCCCGGGTAAAAGGTGGGACACACAACTTAATAGATTTTTACGGCCTTGTATAAACCAACGCCCGGTTTGGGACCAGGCCACCAAGGTGATTCTGGAGGCCTTACCCTTTCCTACTTGAAACAAAATTCTGAGTGAACTGAATACCCCCGCATGCTGGCCGGGGCCTTCCTGGCCGCCGCCAGCGGGTTATAATACGCGCGACCGACGCCACGACCCGCAAGCGGGCCAGGCGAAAGGCGTTGCTGCAGCCACGGCGATGGCAACCGTCAACCCGTCCGCACGGTTTTCCGAGGCTGTCTTGAACCAGCCGGTGCCACCACACTGGCCGGGGCGACTGTGGCTTGTTCTGCGACTGACTTATTACCGCTGGTGTCTGGCTGGGTCGGGCTTGATGGCAGCAGCTATAGGCTTCTATTCACTTATGTGTTTCATGCCGCTTGGAATGTTCCTGGTGTGGTCAGTGGGGTTGGCGGTGGGTGGTAGAAACGTAGTTTTGGCGGGGCTGCGGGACGCCCTTAAGACGATCTCGCCAGACGTAGCAGACGGGCTTACGAAGCAGGTCGCCGAGGCCTTGCAAGGCGCCGACCCTTCGCTTACGGGTTTACTTGGTCTTCTGGCTTTAGTATGGGCTGGCCACCGACTCTTCGAGGTGTTAGAAGACTCACTCACCCGGGTATGGCACGGCCGGCCCGTGCGGGGATTGCTGATGCGCAAGCTGCTGGCCTTTGCAATGCTTGTGGCGGCCGCAGCCCTACTGGGCACTTATATGCTCTCTGTCTCCGCCGTAGGGACGGTTCGCTCGATGCTTCTTGCGTCTGACCCGGCCCTGGCACCAGTAGCCGCGCGAGTGTGGCAGCCCCTCATGCGCGGCCTGGCGGCGGCCCTGGTTTTCCTTTCTTTCTTCCTGATCTATCGCTACATTCCCCGGGAGCAGGTGCCGGGCCGCGTGGCTGTGCTTGGTGCCGCAGTGGCTACAGTACTCTGGGAAGTGGTGGCGGGTGGTTTCGGCCACTGGATAGGCCGGCGTACGTCCTACCAGACGCTCTACGGTTCGATGGCTAACGTGGTCTTATTCGGTCTGTGGGCTTACGCGGCGGGCATCATTGTACTTGTTTCTGCGGCCCTGTCGGCATCGTACTTCCAGGTTTTCGGCTCGCC
>JANZZA010000102.1 GCA_026419655.1 Armatimonadota bacterium
TTGAATCTGCGCCGCGGCTTTAGCATCGAAGCCCGCATCCGGCCCACCGACCTGTCCGACGGGCGCAACCTAGTCTCCAAGGCCGACGAATACCTGTTGCGCACCGACTGGGTAACGACCGAAGACGGCAAGCTTTCTTTCTTCGTCTACCTGGGCGGGTCATGGGAGCCGCGCGTCAGTGGCCCCCGGCCCACCGAGGGTAAATGGCTTCACGTTGTGGCCATCTGGGACGGCCTGCAGTCGCTGCTCTGGGTTGACGGCCTCCCCTATCAGGTGGGCCGTGGTGGGCCGGACCCGGTGCCTACCAACAATCCCGTTGAGATAGGCTCTCCCGTCGGCTATGGCAAAGGCTTCGTCGGCGACATCGAGTACGTGAAGATTTATTCACGTGCCCTCAAGCCGGCTGACGTCATCAGGGCTGTTTATGGTTTCAGCGATAGACCCCAGACCCAAGCTACCACTCAAACAAGCTTCGATTTCCGCACTGGTAGTTACGGCTGGCACGGCCGCCAGGGTGCAGAGATTGTCTTTGACCGCCACGGACTTGTCGCAAAAACGCCCGGCCCTGGCTCAGTAGTTCTCCACGACAATCTCGACCTGGACGCCAACCAGTGCGAGTTCGTGACCCTGCGCATGGCTGTAGACAAGGGCCATACCGGTACGCTCATTTTCGCTACCACAGCCGGCGCGGCGCGGATGTCCTTCCAGGTTGTCCCTGATGGCCAAATGCATACGTACGTCCTGGAACCTTGGGAGCACGTCGGCTGGGGCGGCCGGCTGATTGCTCTTGGTGTTGCCCCTTCGGACGCAGAGGGAGCGACAGCGCGGCTTGAGTACGTCAAACTTGGCCAGGCGCCCATGGGCGAGCCGGAAGTGCGGCTACTCAGCCTTTATACGCAGTCGGTGTTGCCGAGGGCCGGCCGGGCAGAAAAGCTTGTTGCGCGGATAAAGAATCTTGGTGCGTCCGCAGCCAAGCTGAAGGCTGTCCTGCGCGTGCCGAAGGGAGTGCGTCTGGTTGGCCCGGTTGCCCAGAACATCTCCTCACTTGGGTACATGCAGGAGAAAGAGGTGTGCTGGGTGGTCAAAGCCGCTGCGCCATTTAGAGGACGATTTTCCGCCGAAGTGTATGGCTCGCAGGGCACCACGCCGGCTGTCCTCTCGGCCGACCTGACCTTCCAGCCTTTTGCGCGGCTGCCGAAAGCCTTTTACGTACCTCAGCCTGTCCCTGTAAAGGCTGGCCCTTACACAGTTTGGACCCACTACTGCCCGCTGTGGAAGCACGGCACGCATGTTGGCTGGAGAGCAATCGAACCGTACCCAGAGCGCAAGCCCGTCCTTGGCTGGTACAACGAGGGCACGCCAGAAGTAGCCGACTGGCACATCAAGATGTGGGTGGAACACGGCATTTCGGCGGTAATCTACTGCTGGTATCGCGCTAACAAGAACGGGCCAGTCGTGCAGACCCTCGGCCATGCCCTCCACGATGGCTTGCTTAAGGCCCGGTATCTACCGCTCATTAAGTTCGCCATCATGTGGGAGAATGGCTGTGGCCAGGGCGTGGGGTCTGCAGAAGACCTGATGGAGAACGTGCTGCCCTTTTGGCTGGACAACTACTTCACGCATCCGCAGTACCTCAAGATAGACGGCAAGCCGGTGCTATATGTATGGGTGCCGCCAAACGTCACTCGCGATTTAGGTGGCAGCGAGAAGGTCCGCGCAACTTTCGAGGCAATGCGCCAGAAATGCCGCGAGCGTGGCCTGGCCGGCCTGTACATTGTTGGTTGCGTAGGCGCGGCCAACCGCGAGCTGCTCGAGCAAATGGCCGCCGAGGGATGGGATGCAAGCTCTGCCTACGGTAATTCGTGGTATCCCCCGAAGGACGCCACACACATCGGTGACCTGATTTGCGCACCCTTCGAAGGCTTCATTGACCAGCAAGAAGCTATCTGGAAGGCCAAAACTGAGTGGAACTTACTGCCTGACATCACCGCCGCGATGATGGGCTGGGATTCCAGGCCCTGGAGCGAGACCACCTTCTTCTGGTCCGACAACACCCCTGAGAAGTTCCGACAGCTTTGCCTGCGCGCCAAAGCCGTCATGGACTCAAAGACTACCCCTGGCCCAGAAAAGAACACTATTATCTTCTGCTGCTGGAACGAGTTTGGCGAGGGCCATTACATCGAACCTACTCGCGGCTATGGGTATTCTTACCTTGACGTCATCCGCGAAATCTTCACCAGCGCCCCGGCAAAACATGTTGACATCGCCCCGGAAGACGTGGGCCTTGGCCCGTACGACTCATGGTACCAGCAGGCCAAGCGCGTCGGACTTTTGAGTGAGGTCTCAGAGGCTACCTCTTGGCGCGGGCGGGAGCTGGGGGCCTGGACTGGTATGACGAACCTTGGCGATGTCAAGGTTACAGACGAGGGGTTGCGCGCTGTCTCTATGACCGCCGACTCCAATTTGTCTTCGCCGCCACTTAAAATCCGCGCCAGCAAGTTCAGCCGCATTGTCGTCGAAATGCGTGTCAGCAGGCCCGGCGGCGCTCAACTTTTCTGGTCAACAAAGTCTTATCCGCAAATGACCGAGCCAGCCAGCGCGCTTGTTCCCACAGTCGCCGACGGGCAGTTTCATCGTTACGTTTTCGAAGTCGGGCGCAACGAGTACTGGGGCGGCTGCGTGACGCGCCTGCGTCTCGACCCAACAAGCGAGGCCGGTGTCACTATCGAGATAGCTTCCATCGCGCTGGAGTAACTGCCAGCCAGGGGCGGCAGACTCAGTCGCTCGTCACGATGTGTGAGAGTTACCCAACCTCTCCTAAACCCGCTTCTTCCACACTCCATCGTGCTGCTCGCTCCGCACACGCCTGCTGACGCGCCGGCTGCAATGCTTTTCCCTACACTAGCTCTCAGTTGCCCGATAGGTCTTGCCAATTCACTGGTACGGCGCGACTGTCCCCAACCTTTGCCAAGAAGAATCCCAAGAAAACTCGCTGGTTCCTCTATGGACTATCCGGTTCCCTTCCGCTCAGCCTAGCCGTATAATCCGCGTCCAGGGTAAATCAGCAGAGGCCGGGCGCCGCAGTTGGTCATCCTTTTGCAGCGGAGGTAGTTAGTCTTGGGCAAGGTAGAAATCAGGCAACCAACTTCTCGTTTCTTTTTCCCCTGGCCGGTCGTGCTGGTCAGTTGTGTTGATGAGAATGGCAAGCCGAACATCATCACTGTGGGGGCCTCGTCCATCTGTAGCTCAAACCCGCCGACAGTGGGGGTGGCTATCGGCACAGCCCAGTACTCGCTGGGGCTAATAAAGCGCACCCGGGACTTTGGAGTGAACCTACCCACACAAGAGCTGCTGTGGCAGGCAGATTTTTGCGGGTCGCAGTCGGGCCGCAACATCAACAAGTTTGAGGCGGCGGGCCTGACCGTCCAGCAGCCCAAAATCATCGAGTCACCACTCATCGCCGAATGTCCCGTCTCGATGGAATGCAAGCTTATCCATGCGATTAGCCTGGGCAATCACGAGTGGCTGATCGGCGAGATTGTGGCCGTGCATTGCGACGAAGCAATACTTGACCAGAGGGGCGAGCTGGACACATCTAAGGTCCACCCGGTTTTCTCTTACTGGGCCGAGTACTGGTCCGTCGGGCAGCGGCTGAAGGACTGGCACTTTTCCCGCACAGAGCCCAAGCCCTAGCCGCGGCGACGGCTATGCCCCCATCCGGACGACAGCCATGCCAGTACAGGTGACAATCCGCCTGGCCAACAGCAGCGATTACCACATCTACGACGAGCTTTACAGCGCTGACGACAAAGCCGACTTCTTCACCATGGAAGAGCGATTGGAACGCCGGCGCCAGCAGTTTGCCGAGATTGATGAAAACCGGCAGGTGGTGCTTGTCGCAGAGGCGGACGGCAAGGTCGTCGGGGCGGTACAGCTAGCGATAGACTCCTTTGTACCGGGTGCGGGAATGGTAAGGTCTCTGGCAGTCCGGCCATCTCACAGGCGCCAGGGCATTGGCAGCCGGCTAATGGACGCCGTCGAAGACTTAGCACGTCAGCGCGGCTTGAAAGCCCTGGTGCTGCTGGTACGGCCTGACAACGAAGCCGCCCTAGCCATGTACCGCAAGCGCGGCTATACAGTCGTCTCTCGCGAAGAACGCACCGACGAAGCCGCCATGTACGAGCTAATGCGGCTTGTGCTCGTGCGTCCCAGCAGGTAGCTCCGCGGGGGGAAGTGCAGATAAGACAGGTTTTGGGACCTTCCGTGCCAAACAGTAGCCCTCATCCAAGAGCACAGACGTTGGAGCAATACGAAAAAGTTCGGGAATGGGGTCTGGGGTCCAACCCTTTTCAAAGGGCTTCCCCCAGAAGAAATCATCTTTCGGGACGTTTGTGCGGTTCGGGGCGTCGCTCCAGTAGCCACAGAGGCATAGCGGGATACAGCCAGTCTTGGGGCGGGTTGAGAAATCTGGGCACAAGAGTCCCCCACGGGCCTTCGTTCCAGGCAGCCACAGTCATGTACTTTTCACCAAGCGCCTGCCAGAATTCTGCCGCCTGGCCGGTGCGCAGGTAGTCGCGCTGCTCAACCTCGCTCACCAGGAACCAATCCGGTCGGAGGGTCCGCAGCTTAGCGACGTCATAGCCTACCACAACCAGGGGGCGCAAAGGCGCAGTCCATTGTCGCCACAGGGGGTTTTGACGCAGCGCCTGGC
>JANZZA010000140.1 GCA_026419655.1 Armatimonadota bacterium
GGACGTATTCCGTGCCAAGCATGGGCAGCACGCCGAAGTCCAGGCCAATCATCAACTCCCCCAGGCCCCGATAGCCCAGCTTCAACGGCGGCGCAGTATAGAAAAACAACGTAACGACGCCCAAAATGCCAAGGCCGAGAACAGCCCAGCCGCGCACAGCCGAGAGATACAGCCCGATGACCGAGCCGGCCGCCAGACAGAAAAGCCCTGCGAAAAGCACCTCTTCTGGCAGCAGCAGCCCCCGCTGGATAAACCGCGCGCCTCCGGTGAAGGGAGCCACGAACATGGTGTTGACCTCATCGGCGCCGCTGAGGTGGTCGAAATAATCGTTCAGAAGATTGGCAGCCGCATGCAGCAAAACCAGCCCCAGCCCTGTAGCCAGCCACAGACCCAGGGGACATGTGCCATCCCGCCAGCGCACGTAAGCGCCAGCTACGGCCACAGGAACCACCGAGGCCGTGAAAAAGGCAGGACGAGATGCCAGAAAGTATGTCTGCACCTTACCCAACATAGCACTGCTCATTTTAACACGCGCTGCTGGCGGCAGACGACCGAGCCACACGTGGGACAAAAGTTACGAGAAGTTTCGCCTGCCGCCCTGAGCCACCCAGCGCCCCGGGAAAGCGTCTCTGGGGGACACCCTTTGAAAAGGGTTCTCCCCCAGCCCCTTTCCCAAACTTTGTCCGCTGTGGGCCGGCCGGATTTTCGGGCGCGAGCGCACGTACTGACACGCCCGCAATACGCTGGCGGACTTGCTGCTGCGCGCGTCAGCCCGGAGAGCTTGCAGCGCTCCCGAAAATCCGGCCCACCCAAGGACACGGCCCCCACAGTCATCACCCAGCCTGATCCCCACATGCCCGGTGGCTGCGCGTCTCCGCCAGGGAGCATGAGCATTTACGGGGAGGGGGGCAGGGGGAACCCCGCTTTTTGCCCAAAGGGGGGTTCCCCCTGCCTGTTTCTGGGGGAACCCTTTGAAAAGGGTTGTCCCCGAGACCCCATTCCCAAACTTTTTCGTCCTGCTTCCACCTCACACGCCTCAAGGGCTTCTGACGGCGCAGCACAGTCCTAGCCGGATGCACATCACCAGCACTGTAAGCTACACTACAGACAACTTCCGGCACACTCTGAGCTAATGGGGGCTTGGTCTTACAATGAACTGGGCTGCGGTAAAGGTCGTATTCTGCGACGTAGACGGCGTGATGACTGACGGCGGGATTTACTTTGGCCCCGAGGGGCAACTGTTCAAGCGATTCAACATTCACGACGGCTACGGTATGCGCAAGCTGGTCGAGGCCGGCGTCAAGGTCATCGTCATCAGCGCCGACGACAATGAAATCGTCCCTGCCCGCGCCAGCCGACTCAAGCTAAGCGAAGTACACATGGCAATCAAAGACAAGGCTGCCCTGGTGCGCCAGATTCTCGCCCGTGACGGCCTTGCGCGCGAGGAGGCAGTTTTTATAGGCGACGACGAGATAGACGTGCCAGCGATGAGGGAAGTTGGGATACCTGTGGCCGTGGCCAGTGCCCATCCCTCGGCCAAGGCTGCCGCCGTCTACATCACCGAAAGACCCGGCGGCCACGGCGCCGTGCGGGAAGTGTGTGACCTCATCCTTGCCGCGCTCACGCCCAATGGCTCTGCCGGATGACCACTACTCGCACCGCAGGCCCGGACACGCAGACGCGAGACAACTCTTATCAGGCCTGTGGCAGCAGTCTGGGGATTCGCCTCCGGTCAGTGGAGCAAACTCCACAACAGCACGCTGAACAACTTCTTAGGTGACTGTTGCAAAACCTTCTTTTAACGAGTGATTCGCTTCCGCCCAGTATAAGTTGCCGCCACAAGTCTATGTCGTTCGCGGGCTGCCAGCCACGCCAAGGTGAGTTTTGCAACAGTCTCCTTAGGAAAGCTCTGTGATGACTGTTGCAGAACCCTCATTTCAGGAGCGATTCTCGCCCACGGAGTGTAGCTCGCAGATGCTTAGCCGGGCCGCGCACGGGCTGGCAGCTATACTGAGACAAGTTTTGCCACAGCCACCCCGAAGAAGCCAACACCAGCTTCTACAACAGTTCCCTTTGGGACTGTGGCAAAAGTGCGTGTCTGGTTATCCTGGGTAGACTGTTGCAAAAGCTGGTGTTGGCTTACCCAGAGTGAGGAAAAGGTACAACGCTGTACGCCTGACCTTCTACCTGCGGGCGCGCCTACGGGCCGCGGGCGGGACTATTCCGACAGTCTCAATGGAGAACGTTGCAAAAGCTGCTGTCGGCTTGCCTGGACCGAGGAAAGTGTACAACGTTTTATAACTGTCCTTTCCCCGCGATTTCCTCTGGCGCCGGGGAAAGCAACTTTTGCAACAGTCTCCTTGAAACTATTTGGCAGCCTCGGCTGCCGTGCCGTCCATTTTGCATGGGCACAGATACTGGCCGATCTCGGATGCGAAGAGCATGGCTGCCCCTGTCGCCAGGACCATCATGACCATCAAGTACAGCACGGTTTTTTTCCAGCCAATGTATCGGGAGAGAGCTATGGCTCCAGGCAAGCTCAGGCCGCTACCCGTGTACAGGATTGCCATAGCCGGCCCGGTAGCCATGCCGAGCTTGAGAAAGGCTTTGGTGAATGCTACCTCCGACAGGATTGGAAAGTACATCAACGTGCCAAAGGCGGCGGCCGAGGCGATGTACCTGGGACTGTTGCCGCCTACGAGCCGGTAAACGTATTTGATGTCAATGTATGCCGCTAGAGCACCTATGAGCAGGATTACAGGCACCAGAATGGGTATGACGGTCTTGGCAAAGCTCCAGGTCTCAGCGCCCCACTCGCGCACCCGCTCAGCGTCAGTGAGTTTGAGGGCCGCAAGGACAGCGCCGCCGAAAGCCGCCACCATGCCCGGTGCCTGGTAATACCACGGCATATGCAAGGCTCCGACGATGACTGCCGCGAGCAGGAAAGCCAAAACCACGAGAGCATGACGCAACTGGACCTGGTCCAGCTCCTCCGTGCCCCCGTTGGTCTGAGTAGCTACAATTTCTGCCGTAAGTTCTGCCGCCCGCCGGCGTTCTTCCCTGGCGTACAGCCGCGCCATGATGATGCCGGCGAGTATTCCCAGCAGCGGGGTGCCGATTGCTCGCCAAGTGCCCATGCCCCAGCCGATGACCTGAAAAGTGAAGATTATTGCCACCACATTGATGGCCGGCCCTGCATAGAGAAACGTCACCGCCGGCCCCAGGCCCGCGCCGTGGCGGTAGATGCTTACAAACAGCGGCACCACATTGCACGAACAGACCGACAAAACCACCCCAGATATGGCTGAGACAAGATATGCCCAAATGCGTTTGGCGCCAGGGCCCAGGTACTTGAGCACCGCCTGGCGCGGGACGAAAGCCGATATTGCCCCCGCCAGCACAAAAGCTGGCAGCACCGTCGTCAGAACTCGCGGCGTGAAAATGCAGCAGCGGAATACGTCAACTATCGCCAGTAGCTTGCTGTCCATGAACTGGTCCTTCCTGCAGGCGCTCTCTCACGTCCCGCCGGCGCCCATCACCAGAAGAGCTTGGGTAGCAGGCGGCACTTGAGCGCATCGCCCCCTACCCAGCCTGCCATGGGGCTGCAAAATTGCGGGCGACCACGATCCAGTGGTTCCTGTTCCGTCCTCGTCATGACCTGTCGCGGCCGGCGTCGCCGCCAGGCCCGCCGTGCCGCATTGCAATCTGCCCCTCGCCGGACCTGCTGCGCGCTCTGTTGCATGGCTAAAACGCGGTGGGATAGTTCCCCGGTTCCACGTCCCCAGCCACAAGTGTATACTTCCTGCGGTGAGAAAATCGTAAAGGCGTTGCGCAAGGCGGGCAGGCTGTACACGGGAACCAGGCGCTAGGCCCCAGGCGTTTCCTGTGTGCATGTTCCTGCGAGCGTCACAGAAGTGTGGGAGCGGTGGACTTCCTGCCTGGCTAGACGCAGGAACCAGTGACGACAAGGCCGAGGGGAGTAAGCTATGAAAAAGGGAAAGTTTGCGATCGGAGCCGTCCTAGGGCTGGCCGTCATGCTGACTGCGCTTTTCACGTGGGGGTGTGGCAAGAAGATTTCACCCGCGGAAGGCACTTCAGGCGTGCCCGGTGTTACGCCAGCCCGGCCGCCGATGACTGGGCCGGGCGCGGCGACTGCACCCGGCCAGGAGACGGTCTTGGAAGTATTTGTGCCGTGCGCCTTTGGGCCAGCCAGCAGCAAGATTGCTAAGCTCTTTGAAGCCGCGAATCCTGGTGTTCGTCTCAATCGGGTCGTCGAGAACGTCAGCGTCCTTGCTCCCAAAATAGCTGCCGGCGCCAAGCCAGACCTTTTCCTGTGTAACGGCGACCGCGAGGTTATGGCGCTGGAGGAAAAAGGCCTGGTAGCCGAAAAGCGAGACTTCTGCTTCACCAGCCTCGTGCTCATTGTTCCCAAGGCGAATCCCGCAGGCGTTAAGTCCATCAGAGACCTGACCAAGCCTTCCGTGAAGACAATTGCAATCGGCAGCCCTGAGACCTCTGTGGGCTACTACGCTGAGGAAGTCCTCAAGCAGGCTGGGGTCTGGGACCAGGTGCAGAAAAAGCTGGTGCGGCCAAAGTTCCCCGTTGAATTAATGAAACTGGCCGCCCAGGGAAAGGTTCAGGCTTCCATCGCTTACGGGACGTGCTTCAAGTCCGAGGAAGGCGAGCACAAACAGCAGGCCGCCAAGCTGAAGCTAATTGCCGATTTCAAGGCGGACTACTGCCAGACTGTTGCCTGCCAGGCCATGGTCGTGAAGGGCTGCAAGCACCCGGAGTTGGCCAGCAAGCTTGCGGAGTTTCTTACCACACCCGAGTGTCAGGCCATCTTCGCAAAGGCTGGCTTTATGACCCTCGACGAGACCAAGTGCTACGAGGTGCCCGGCGAGAAGGCCGGTAGTGCAGCAGGTGCCGGGAAGACACCCGCGACGCCAGCTAAGGGCGGCCCATAATACCTCTCCCTCCCCACCGTGCAACAGAGCGCCCCGCCCGGCCAGCGGGCGGGGCGCTTTTCTATCAACGCAACTGGCCTATACCGGGGGACTGTTGCAAAAAGCTCCTTTGGTGGCTGCCGGATGCAGAAGGCTGTGCCTTCGCGGCCCAGGGTTGTGCCTGGTGAGGAAACTGACGCGCGCAAAGGGAGGTTGCGCAACAGTCACACTGGGGACTTTACTGGGCGGCCTGTACAAGTCGCACGCTGGCTGCCTCCTGGGCCGCCCCGCGCTCCAAGCGATAACCGCGAGCTGCCGCGCTAGCGGACGTCTGTCGCCTTAACAGATGCGCCCCCTGCTCGCAGGCTTGTCCGATTTTCAAGTACTTTGCTCCCAGTCGAAGGGCCACAACCATGGCGACACCCAATTTTCCCCGTTTTTACACACGAGACTGTGCACTACCTTTCTTCAAAGAGTGTTGTCCCGGAGCGAGCGGAGTGCTAAAATGGTTTTGCTTGAGTTGCCAAATCGCTATCATTCATTATCCGAGGTATAGCCTTGGCAGCAGAACAGGTTCCCGAACCTCTTGCAATTGTGCGGGACAGGCTGATAAGGCTCCTCGCGAGCCTGCAACACCCGCAGGAGCGCCGCATCGGCTACGGCAACGTGCGTCACGAGTTTTCCGAATGGGGCGAGGGTGAGGATCGTCACACCAACATCGCCGTCATCTACGAAATCCCCGGCGGCTCCACCTGCCAGTTCAACGTCTCCTACAGTCACAAGGACAATCGGTTCACCTACCTGGACTGGGACACAGGGGACCGGGTGGAGACCACGTCGCCTGAGGCTGTGCTACGGGCCCTCGAAAATGAATTGCACGCCATCCCGGCAAGGCGCCACGAGAGCCTCCTGGCCCAGGTAGACCGCTGGCTGGGGGATGGGATGACCCGCAGCGATGTGTTTGCTCAGCTCAACAAGCTGCTCCAGGCCGAGTTCCTGGGCGGGCGCATCAACAACCGCGAGCTGGGCGATGCCGTCCAGCACGTGGTTCGCCGGGTAAGCCAGGCGGCGCGGTGAAGGCCGACCGTGCCAGCCGGAGTCGCAGGCCATGCGTGTCCTGGTCACGGGTGGGGCAGGAAACGTTGGGCGCCGCGTTGTTGGCCTCCTGGCAACGCATTTCGACGTTACAGTGTATGACCTGGTCCCGCCGCCAGCGGACCTGCCAGCGCGCTTCCTGCGTGGGGACATCCTCGATTCGGCTTCCCTTCACTGGGCCATGCGTGACCAAGAAGCCGTCGTGCATCTGGCAGCTTTCCCCGTTCCCGGCCGCGTCTCGGACGATTCCGTCATGCACGTCAACGTTCTCGGCACGCAGCGAGTAGTCGAGGCAGCAGCCTTCGGCTCCCCTCGGCGCCTGGTTATGGCCAGCTCCGATTCAGTCTACGGTTTCGTCTTTGGCCAGGGGCGCATCCGGCCCGCCTACGTACCAGTGGACGAGGAGCACCCTGTGCGCCCGGCGGACGCGTATGGGTTGAGCAAGTACCTCGGCGAGGAGATTTGCCGGCGCTATACCCGCAGTCACGGCCTGGAGACGGTCTGCCTGCGATATTGCTGGGTGTTCTGGGACGAGACCTACGCTGCCTTGCCCGCCTGGCAACGACAACCTGGAGCATTTCGCCAGCAGATGTGGGGTTATATTGACGTCAGAGATGTGGGCAGCGCGATTCTGGCAGCCCTACAATGCCCTGGGATCGAGCACGAGACCTTTCTGTTGAGCGCCAGGCGCAATTTCGTCGGGCAGCCGACCTTCGATCTGGTTCGGGAGTTCTGGGGGCCAGACGTGGAGCTGCGCTGCCCCGCCCTCTACGAGGAGACACCGGACGCTTCG
>JANZZA010000159.1 GCA_026419655.1 Armatimonadota bacterium
AGCCACGCGCCGAGAAGCTCAGGAGCTACTTCTTGCACGTCGCGAAGGAAAAACTGTCTAGGTATCGGGTGAAAAATTTGGCCCATGTCGGGAACCTTTGTGCGTCGAAAAGCGTCTTATTAGGTTAGAACAACCCCGCAACGGGGTAAAGTAAGGATAAAACTGAATAGCAGCGAATTTTGAGGCGTCCGCCCTCAGTGAGCCGAAGAGCCTCTCCTGGTACCCCTCCCGCCAGGACAGGTCTCGAGGCGCGCCGTAAAGTCCCCCCACCGCCCGGCGGCGCGCAAGGCGAACCTTGACAGGGCGGGCGCCTTTTTGTTAAATGGCCTTGAGAGACGCGCATCGCTCAAGTTATGTTTTTTGGTAAGCCTCTAAGCAGGGCGCGTCGGAAGGTTATCGCCGGGGTGGTGGAACAGGTAGACACGCCGTCCTCAGGAGGCGGTGGGCGACAGCCTGTGCGGGTTCGAGTCCCGCCCCCGGCACCACATATGCTTTCTCGCCCCGAGGCTTGCGGTACTCCATCGGCGTTTTTTGTACCGCTGCTATGTGTGTCTGTAAGGGCCGAAGCCGTGGAGCCGCAGCACAAGTGGCACTGCGCAAGAAAAGTCACGCCAGAAACACCACGCAGGCAACGCGGAATTAGCGTCGTGCAGCAAACACCGCGCATGTAATACCGCGCACGTAACACGGCGCTTGTAATACCGCGCAGGCAATACGGCGTACCTAAGGCCGCGCAAGAGACCAGAGCCCAGGCGCCGGCGCGCAAGTACTGCTGCGCAAGTAAGGGTGCGCAAGTACCAGGGCGCAAGCACCAGCATGCAAGTGCCGCGGCGCAAGTCCCAGCGTGCGAGGTGTCACCGTACAGCGCTGTCGTCGTGCAGGCGCGATAGTCCCGGTGCCACTGCGCGAGTTTCTCCCCGTTGTCTCGTGACGCGTCTGTGGCAGTACACTTTGCCATCATCGAGTAAGCAAGCGCAGCAGCGTCCCGGCCCCGGCTTGCAGAACCACCGTCGTCTGCGCACCGAAACCGCGGTCAGTCAACTCCAGGGCCCGTCCCGACACCAGGTCCTCGACTTGCCGAACCGAAGCGTCGAAATGAATCTCGGTCCTGGCCTCGGTGTCGAAGTCGTCGTTGGTGAGGACTGCGTAGTATTCCGCGGGGCTGGCAGGCCGCTCGAAAATCGCCAGGCTGCACGGAGCTTCAACCTGTGCGACAACAGCGTCGGAAGGTCGCCAGGCAAGGATGAGTTCCTGGTGCGGCGCGATGGATGCGTAGGCCTGGCCCATGGCCTGAAGTTGTGGAGTGGGCGTCAGGTCAGGATTTACAAGAGCTGCGGGGCCTGTGTCGGTGGGCTGCTCGGTTACTGGTATGGGCAGTGCCCCCATGGCAGCGATGTCTGGCGGCTTAGCCTCGGCCGTGGCCGGGTCGGGCGCCGGCGGAGTGGCCAGGAAGCAGAAAAAGCCCTTCGAGCCGCAGCGCAACGCCGCCCAGACCTGCCAGCGCATCTGGGCCTCCGTCGGGCAGACCCAGTTCACGTAGCTGCCAGGCAGGGCAACCGCGCGGAAGGCTTTGTCGTATTCCCACGGGCCCCAGATTTCCACGAAGCACTGGAACATAGCCCAGTGGACGCGGTCGGTGTCGCGCAGAGTCGCCGAGTAGCGCAGGAGATTATTGACGTAAAAGGCGCGGCTTGCTTGTGGGGTGTGAGGGCCATTCTGGTTGCCAGGCGCGAAGAAGGGATAGAGGTCGGTGCAAAGTATGGGGGCGCGTGTTTTTTCGATAGCCGCCGGAGTTACGGGCCACTGAGTGACCGCGAAGGCTGGGCGCGTCGGGTCCATAGCTGCAAAGCGCTGTCGCAGTTGCTCAAGGCCTTCGATGACTGCAGCCCGGGGCTCGTCGCAGAGCACGTATCCGCCGAGGGCCGAAGCTGCGTCGCCGGCGGCTGTCAGGCTTTCTTTGATGGCCGCCAGTTGCGCGTCGTAGTAGTCCCAGTTGTTGTGGCGCCAGTCAATGTCGTAGTGGATTTCGGCCAGGCCGGGGAAGACGCGCATCTGACGCTCTGCTGCCAGGCGCAGCAGAGGCGCCAGGTCCGGGATGAGTATATTTACGGGCCAAACCGAGTCCACCTTATTCGCCTGCAGCGTGTCGAGAAGGCGAGCGACGAAATCCCACTTTTCCAGCCCGTTGAACTCAGCGAGCGCCGGGACTCGCTCCCAGGCCAGGTAGACGCCGAAGGGTACATAAGACGGCGGCCGGTCAGCACCCGGCGCTTGGCCGCATGCGCCGGCGGTCATAGTGGCCGCTGCAATCCCTAAGACGAAACACCTGCAGGCCTGCAAGAAGCCACCGCTAGGCATGCGATGGGATAGCTCCTTTATCGGACACATTGCTGCACCACGTCTCCCTTCTGAGACTGTTGCAAAAGCTGGCGTTGGCTTATACACAGTCAAGAAAGCGTACAACGCTGCGGCTCCAACCTTTCACCTGCGACCCCGTTCGGCGGCCGGGAAAACGACTTTTGCAACAGTCTCGTTCTTTTTGGCTATGCAGTCCCCCTTGCGGAAGAGCTCTTCGCTCACAATACGCTACTCGTCTGCCCTTTCGAAAAATCCACACCGGGTGGAAGGGTCTTTTGCGCCTTGTCTTTTAGGATGCGGGAAGATTGTACAGCTCCCTAGGATTGTCCCAGAACCATTTGTGGGCTATGGCGAGCGCCTGGTCTTCGGTGAGAAAGCCGTCGGCGATGCGGCGAGCCAGCACCCGGCCAATGTCCTCGCGGGCCATGACCAGGTGGCCGTAGACCTTTTCGACCGGCAGGCTGTAGTCGCCCCCGAAAGCCAGGATTTTGTTCATCGGGATGAGGTCTATGGCTTCGTCGAGGGCCTGGATGACCGTCTGCTGGGAAATGATGTGGGTCCAGCAGAGATTGAGCCAGACGTTTGGGAAGCCCTTGCCGAGCATAAGGGCCGGACGCACCCACGGATAGCCCAGGTGATAAATGTCGAAACGCGCGCTGGGATGCCGCTGGAGGAGCGGGATCATGTTAAGGGGGTCGAGGGCGCGGAAGTCTCCCCAGTATCCGGTGTGGACAGCGATGACCAGGCCCTGGCTGGCGGCGAAGGCAATGGTATGGTCAACCACATAGTCGCGCAGGGGATTGACCGCTGGCAGTGTCTGTACAGCGCCCGTGCGCAGTTTCTCGAAGGCCTCTAAAGCTGCCGCCCGGTCAGGCTGGCCGTAAGGATTGGACATCATCTTCAGGCCGACGGCGCCCTCGCTTTTGACCCGGACAACATAGCGGCGGACGGCGTCAAGGTAGTCGTCCAGGCTGCGGACTTGCGCGTGCGGCTCAAAGGGCGGATGCACCAGGGCTTCCCAGCGCTCCATCTCGTAGGCCAGGGGCATGACCGGCACGAGCCGCGGGTGGCGCAGGTCTGTCGAGCCGCACTGGGTCAGGGCGGCGCGGATACGACACGCCTCGCCCAGCACGCGCTCGTAAAGCCCCGGCGTGTTGGCCTGTTGCATTCTCTCGGAGAGGACAACGTAGGTATCGTCGTTTATGTCGGGGACATCGTAAAACTTCTGCGCCGCCAATATTGCGGCCCGGGCGTAAGACCCGTAGCGAATCTGCTCGTAGTAGGGCTTGAAAAGCTGCCAGCG